>DASQZK010000607.1:0-6004 GCA_035638735.1 Bacteroidales bacterium | reverse complement strand
ATCCTTATACTAAAAAATTAAAAAAACAAATAATAATCCGGCTTGATCAAAATACAATTCAATATTTTAAACAATTAGCAGAAGAAAATGGAATTCCATACCAGAATCTAATTGATCTTTATTTGGCTGATTGTGCTAACTCACATAGAAAATTAACTTTACATTGGGAATAAAGCCTATTAATACCTTTTTCAATACAATAGCAGTATGACTGAAGAAAACAATTATTCCTGCTTTAATATCCCCCTAAATACATCCCCTAATGAGTCTTGGGCCATGTGCATTTCCTCAGAAAGCCCTCTGATAAGGCATCAAAATTTTCCCAATGTGCGTTATTCTCAACCGGTCCCAACGGCGGAGTGCTCATTTCTCAACTGGCCAGCATGGTACTGATTCGGAAACCGCAGACAAAGAACATTACCGGTTACGCTTTCAAGCTATATTGAATATCAGTATCCGGTTAATTAATGAATCTGAACCGGCAGAAATGGATATCAAAAGTACTATCCGTTGTGCTTCAGTCTCTCTTGCGTTTCTGAATAATTGTGAACGTGGGGCCGGACGCGCGGTTTTGGAAAAAATAAAAGATTCACAACCGCTACAATCTCAGCCCATACTTTAGCGACATTTCCGGAACTGGTGCTGGTTCCGTTCTCAACTGGCCAGCCTGGTACTGATTCCAGGGATCACAATGAAAGTGTCTTGCTGACAGGGATATCAATCCGCATTGGATATCAGTATCCGGATAATTGATGAATCTGAACCGGCAGAAACGGATATCAAAAGTACAATCCGTTGTGCTTTCATTCTTCCAAAGTGTTAGAATAATTGTGAAAGTGGGGCCGGGCGCGCGGTTTTGTAAAAAAGTAACAGATTCACAACCGCTACAATCTCAGCCCATACTTTAGCGACATTTCCGGAACTGGTGCTGATTCCCTACATTAATAATAGAAAAGTCCAGCCGCAGGGCTGGACCACATCAGCTGGAGTGCAAGTCTTCTTCCTTGATTTCCCTGAATCCAAACTGCTTACCGGTAAAGGCAAAGGGCGGGTCTTCATCATCATAATTGACCACCTTGCTGAATCCGCACAGTTTACATCGGCTGTCATCTCTGCAAGCACCACAGATTGTTCTCTTGTCAATAAATTGTGGTATGAATTCAAAAATCTGGTTTATGACCTTGGTCATAGGCAAACCAGCGGCCCAGGCTAACCGCCTCAGGGTGCAGCTGGATTCGGGTGTTAATTCTGGTGTGTATGCCATGTTTTATTACCTCCTGTAAATGTATTGTTTCTATGGCTGTTACAAAAAAAATTCAAATATACATGCGCAGCGGTGGAAAGCTGAGATTTTTCCTGTCTACTTGCGAAAGTGTTTGTTGTTGCATTTTTTTTTGTTTGAGAATATCAAGCAGAGCCTGATTTTTAAAATGAATATGGGGATCAGAGATACACAAGTTTATTCTGCTGTTGTAGTGACTGGACAGCATTTTTAGAAAAGCATCCAGGGCTACTGATCCCATGAAATTGTCCCGGAAGTATACGAAGAAGGCAGCCCCCAGCAGTGCGGAACGGTAAAAAGCGATATACTCACCAAGTTTGTGTTCAACGGGTTTTATGCAAACGGGCAGAGGATGCTTGTTTTTAAATGTCATCATGGCAGTATCCCCCTTCACTGACCGGGTGTGGTATGGCCCAGTACCCGGTGATAAGTCCGAAGAGTTCACCCGGCAAGACGATGTATAACGGGTTTTTGGGTGGTGGCGTTTTGGCAGCTATGAAAACAGGCCGGAAGTTATGACAGGCAGTGGTTAAAGCCAGGGAAGAACCTCTTCCCCAGTTGCCGGTTTTTGGGTCTACCGGGAAAACAATGAGCATTTGACAGGTACGCACCATCCAGACAGTACGCCGGTGCAATGCCGCCCGGGGTGAAAGATTGGGTGGCACGACCACGTTTGCTTCCAGTCCGAAAGTATAGTAAGGTTTGGTCCTGGCATGAAAAGCGCAAGCCACAAAAGTACGGTGACAATAGGGTTCTGCACAAAGTACTTTTCTGAAAGCCCTGTCTACACCGTTGGCGCAACCGACCAGAAAGCCCAGGCCCAGGAAATGCAGCTGCTGGACCAGGGCTTTACATAAGGCCGGGGGCAGCTGGCGGTTGCGTGAACCTGCCAGCATAACGGCCCTTTCTTTGATGGAAAAACTGAAACTGGTTGACTGGCCGGATGTAGACGCTTGCGCTATTTTATCCACCACTCCCGCATAAATTTCTCCAGGAAATGCAGGCCAACTTCTCATTTTCTCCTGGAAAAAATATCTTTTTTTCCAGCTGGCAAAAAAAAATCATCCTGCAGCCTGGCTGCAGGATGACCAATCTCACAATTCCCAAAATAAAGTAACCAGGAATCTGTTAAACAGATTCCCGGTATTCTGTAATGCAGCATCAGCTGCTTGCTCAATCTCCGCATCCGAAAACACACCCATGGTCATGATCTCATCCAGCAGGCGGCTTTCCTCAGCGGTAATAATATCTGGACAAAGTACTTGCACCAATTCCGATATCCTGGGACCAATTTTATTCGCACAATAGAACAACAGAAACCTGCACACTTCATCCGATTTTGATGTATGGTACGGCACCGGCCGCATTGCACCATCAGCGTTCAATAACGGCTTTGACATGTTCCGCTTCCACTTTGGCTGATTTCTGCAGATACGCTTTATGCATGGCAGCCCAGGCAATGATTCCAATACTGCGGAACACCCCCCCGGATGCCTGATGAATCAATGTCATAGCAGGTTTGGAGAATATGGCGGATGAGTTCCCGCAATCTGTAATCCTCTTTTCGATGTATGCAAACACTTCCTCACCCGGCAGACTGCCTAACTGGATGTTGATGGTAATAGCATTAGCCAGAGATTCCAGCATGGAAAGACCGAAAGCCAGCTGCAGCGATTCCTGCCCGCATAGCAATACTGTCAGGGCATTAATAGAGTCAATCTCGAAATTGGTCAGCAGTCTGATCTCTTGCAAGATATCATGACTCAACATATGCGCTTCATCCAGCAGCAGCACAGGGTGGACTTTCCCGGAAGTATGCAGAGAATGAATACGCTCTTTGATGGCCCTGAACATGGCTGCCCGCCTGCCTTTGGGGGGTAACCCCAAACCGGCAGCCAGGTGCGTGTAGAACTCATGCAACCCGATTGAAGAATGGCAGCAGTAAATCACCTTGTACAAGGCTGGATTCAGAGCAGCCTTCAGCATACGCAGCAAACAACTTTTACCTGAACCTGATTTACCGGTCAGTAAGCCGATCCCCCTGGTTTCTGCCAGCAGTTTGGCGGAGCCTAATGCAGTCTCCACCGAGGGCAACTCGATCAACTGCTCTGTTTTGATTTCTTTGGAGAAAGGTAGGTCTGTTAGATTAAAATAGCTTAACATCTTTTTGCTCATGCTTCATCTCCTGTATTTTGGATTTTAGCAGCTGCATTCAGGGAGGCCCTGAGATTGAACGGGCTGGCAGCTTCTTTTTCGTCTGCGGAGTCACAGGCTGTATCTGCTGTCTCCTGGACTGTGCCATGATTGAGCTCACTGCGTCTGACCTTGCTGTTGGCGTAAGTATCCACAATCCTGCCATCACCCTGGTATTTGCCTTCATAATAAACCTTCGGCACCAGCACAGAATGATGCGGATCAAACAGAATCCTGACCCGGTTGCCAGCCAGGGGCACAGGGACTTCAAACAGGGTGCCCTGCAGGGTAAAGGTGTTGTCCTTGTAAACCCTGCGGGTGGTTTCATGCAGGAACACTTCATCCAGGTTGATGGTGGGATCAACTGCTATGATATGATCCGCTTTGGCCAGCCAGGCATCCAGGGGTGTCTGGTTTTTCAAGCTAGAGTGCGGTGTCCTGTGGTATTCTGTCTCCAGCCAGGTCCGGAACCTGATATTCAAATCAGCCTGGCTTTTAATATCTTCCGGGTCCAGGCAGCGGACAAACTGGTCCCGGACTGTTCTGAAAAAGCGTTCGACTTTACCTTTACCCTGTGGCCTGAAGGGACGGGAGTGAAACAGCGGTATGCCCAGGATATCCAGGATGCGTTTGGTTTGATTGGATACAAAGGTTGAACCGTTATCGGTATATAAGGCGCCAATACGCCCGTGTGCCTTAAGGATGTGTATGATACCCAGCTCAAACTCCAGTGCGTTCTCGCTGAATATTATAACAGCATACACAACCCTCCGGGTGGCATCATCAAGGAAAGCCAACAGGATGGCTTTGCGTTTTCTGCCTTTACCATCCGGTATCAGAAATACATGCATGCAATCAGCCTGCACACATTCCAGGGGTGAGAAGAACTCAAACTTCCGTGTCATTACGGTATCAGCCTGCCTGCGTCTGCTTTTTTTATCCAGGCCGGCAGACCGGATAAATCTGGACAGGGATGAACTGGACACCTTTTTGATAATCACACCCTGCCGCTGCAGCTTCTTTACTGCCCCGGTGGCTGACAGCTGCGGATTCTTTTCCAGCAGTTTAATGATGGCGCTCTGCTCCTTTTCTGACAGGGCACGGCATGTTCCTGTATCACAGCGTGATCTGGGCAGCAGCCCCTGTTTGCCGTGCCGCTTGAACCTGAGGTAATATTTCTTGATACAGGCTGCCGATAGCGTTGTTCGCCGGGAATAAGGAATCACATATTGGCGTTTGGCTTTCTCCCGGATCAGGCGTTCGATTTCTCCCCGCTCAAGATAAGGGTTGGCTATCTCCGATATGATGGAGAAGCGGAATTCCTGGATTTCCCGAGCTTTTTTCTCTTTTTCATGAATGTTCATACATTCCTCCTGATAAAATTGATTTCAGGAGGAGTCTATGCCAATCCCGGGGCCGGTCACAGGCCCCAAATCATTTGAATCGATGCTGCCCGGTTTGGTTTTCTGAAAAATGAGGATATTAGCCCGGTTGCAGAACACAGCATTGACACCCCGGTCCAAGCAATAAGTATTCAGCTGGTAGATAATATCATCTGCATTCCTGGCATTCAGTAGTTGCTGACACCAGTTCAGGCCACTGCTTAAGATCTGCACCATGCCTGCAAAGATGGCCTTCATTCTTTCGGTGGAACGCTGGAACATCTTTTCGATGTGTTTGAGGTGCTTGAAGCTGATTCCGGCTTCCAGAAGTTTTTTGCCTGCTTCTGCCCGGGACTGGCCTTTAGCCCTGTTCTCGGTGAAGTCTTCTACTTCAGCAGTCCCCTGGGAGGTACCTGGTACGGAGAAGGAGGGGATAATGGCGTGATACTTGCCACAGTTTGTACATTTGACTACCAGGATTTGGATACGGTCATGGTAATGGTATTTGAAGTAGTTGCTATGGATTTTGAAAACCACATATACCTTACACGCAGGACACCATTTTGATTGTGAATCCCTTTTCCAAATCTTTAGTAAGAGAAAAAAGCAGTAGCTTTCTTTAACGGTATGTAGTACAATAATTGTATTGAGTTTGCGGGATATTGGCATTTTACCAGTTTGCTTTATCCCGCCCTTTCTTATGTTTTCTTTTTACTTTCAGTATAACATATCTCGGGTTTTTTGTGGGAGTTATTTAACTATAGGGCGGGAGCTTACATTTGTCCTCCAAAATACAAGAATTTTTTTAAAATTTCCAGATCCTTCAACAATATAATATAGATTTAATCCCTACGGGTTTAATTACTCGCAGCTTGCCGTGGGATAATTGATTCCCACTTCCTATTTGTTCCCGGAAAGTTAAAAATATTATCAAAATTCCAGGATATATTCTGACATGACAATCATGTGTATAGATATATTCGTAATTTTAGTTACGATTAAAGCCTATCCTAATGTGCGGTAACTTCTTCGGTAAAACTTGTGAATGGCTCCATTATTTACTTGATTCTTTCAAAGAAGAGCAGTCTATCTTTTTGGTTAATACTTCTTTGTATTTGATCCAGGTTGGTTCTCTATCCGGCACAGA
>DASQZK010000606.1:0-2973 GCA_035638735.1 Bacteroidales bacterium | reverse complement strand
ACCGTGATAACATTGTAACAGCCTTGCAGCATCTCCCGGGTAAACCGGTGACAGCTGTTTACGATAAAAGTGCGCATACTCTGCCATTTAAAGCCGGCCTTGACCCCAAAGACGGTTATCTTGCCGGCGGGTCTTCAGGGGGCGAAGTGCTTGAAAACGGGCACCATTTCCTCATTGACTGGGAAGAAGGACAGAAGACAGGATTCTTCATAGACCAGCGGGAGAACAGAAAGTTGCTGGGACGATATTCAGGCGGAAAAAAAGTCCTGAACATGTTTGGATATACCGGCGGTTTCTCGGTATATGCCCTGGCCGGGAAGGCTTCTCTTGTGCATACTGTTGATGCTTCCCAAAAAGCCGTTGATCTGGCAGTACAAAACATGAAACTGAATTTCGGAGATGAAACTCCTCACCAGGCCTTTGCAATGAATGCTTTCGACTTTTTCAACAGCGACAATGGAAATTACGACCTGATCGTTCTTGATCCCCCGGCTTTTGCAAAGCATCAGAAAGTGTTGAATAATGCCCTCCAGGGCTACAAAAAACTGAACCGGCGGGCTATTGAACTGATTAAGCCCGGTGGAATAATCTTTACATTCAGTTGTTCACAGGTGGTAAGTCGTGAGAATTTCCGTAAAAGTGTATTTGCTGCCGCGGCAAATACCGGGCGAAGGGTCAGCATTCTACACCAGATGTCGCAGCCTGCCGATCATCCCGTAAGTATCTATCATCCAGAAGGTGAATACCTCAAGGGATTGGTGCTACGGGTGGATGAGGAATAACACGATAGCCATCAGGCCAGCGGATCAGCTTCCTTGCGAATCCTGATTTTTCAGTATGACCGTCCGGTATGGGTAGGGTATTTCAATACCTTCGCGGTCAAACCTCTGCTTTATCAGTTTCAGCAGATCGGTTTTCAAAATGAAAGCCTCTGTATTATTCCCGGCCCAGACATATCCCCTTAAATTGACAGAGAAATCGGCAAGGGCCATGACTCTTACCACAACCTGCGGATCACCGGCCTCTTTTTGTTCGCTCGTGCGGTTGTCAATGCAAAAAGGATGTTTCATGGCTTCGTCCCTGATCAGATCCATGGCTTTGTCTATATCTGAGGAGTACGAGATGCCGATTTCAACAAGACTGCATACTTTGGGGTCCATTATGTTTGAATTGGTGATGGTTTGCGAACCAATCACGGAATTCGGGATGATGACCCTCCGGTTTTCCACGTTCCTGATCACAGTATGCCTCAGGGTTATATCTTCTACGGTACCGTAGTGCTGCTCGTCGATCTTGATAAAATCGCCGACACGAAAGGGTTTGAACATAACCAGGAAAATACCGCTGATGATATTGGAAAAGGCCTGTTGTGAAGCGAAACCTACGGCTGCCGCCAGGATACCGGCTGAAGCCAGGAGTGTTTTCCCGATCTTGTCGAGACCAGGAATAAGATAGAAAATAACGGTAAGGGTGATGATGACCGTGATGAAACTGATGGCATTCCGGATGAAATTGTACGAGGTGACATCAAAATCACGGTTTTCCCTGGAATGGTTCAGAAACCGGCGGAGTACAAAATGCAGGAATCGGGATATCATAAAGCCCGATAAAAGCGCGAGAGCTATAAATAAGGCCAGCTTAATATCTTTGTCCATCTGTTTGGTTGTTGAATGGACAAAATTAATTCTTTTTCACGGGAACTTAACTGGCGATTTTGTATTTAATTTTTACCATCACCAAGGAATTTGAGTATTGCGCTGGCAAGGGCTTCCGGTTTGACAGGTTTGGAAATATAGCCGTCAAAGCCTCTGGAGAGAAATTCCTCTCTTTCCTGTTGCATGGCAAAAGCGGTCTGTGCAATAACTGGTATTTCAGGGGAATGTTCTTTAAGACGCTCCAATACCTCGATCCCGTTGATATCGGGCAGGCGGATGTCAAGAAGGATCAGATCGGCGCCATACTTTTTGAAGTGATCAATACCTTCACGACCGTTTTTTGCTGTAATCAGTTTGTACCCCAGGCTGCCAATGACTTCAGATAAAAATTCCCTGCTGGCTTCATCGTCTTCAACGACGAGGATTGTGTGGTCTTCGGATTTCATAAATAGGGATATGGTTAGGGTTGTTTCTCATTCAACCTGTTTGATAAGCAAATGGGTGTCGAAAGATTAACAAGAAGAAAAAACGTCCACAGCACGGGGCAACAGCCCGGGCACGAAATACATCCGCTTCATGGCTCCGGCAAGGTGATCAACGAGCATCATACATAACCAGAGTAAACATTATCAACGGACATGCCGTCATTTTGCTGACAGCGACGCAAGAGGTGTTTTCTTTTATCCTTTCCTTTTTGACATCCTCGACGATGCTATATCAAATTTATACAAAAAAAGTTATATCCGGTGTTGTTTTTTTTCTTATTTTTTCAAATAATTTAAAAACCAGACACCAGGTATGGTTTATTGCGATACATATTGTGGAAATTCACTAATCTGCGAGACATGAAGAAAATTGCACCGTTTTTGTTTTTTATTCTTTCAGGACTGTTCATACTAACATCCTGCATTGATATTTTAGACAATTCCGTATCGGGAAATGGAAACGTCATTTCCGAGAAGCGGGAGGTTGATTCGTTCGATGTGATAGAAGTCTCTTCGGGTCTTAATGTATATGCGAAGTTTGGAGAAGCGGGAGATGAACTGGAAGTGGTGGCCGACGAGAATCTTCAGCAATATATCATTACCGAGGTTCATGGTGGCCGGCTGAAGATAAGGACGGAACGTTCAATTCGTCACGCCCGTTCAAAAGATATATATGTAAATGCGGGAAGTCTGAGATCGATTGGTGTATCGAGTGCTGCCAACCTGAAAGGTGAAAACCGTCTTGTTTCCGGCGATCTGCGTATTGATGTCAGCAGTGCCGGAGATCTCAATCTGGATCTCGAAGCCGGGCGTCTCGATATTGAAGTGAGTTC
>DASQZK010000605.1:0-2274 GCA_035638735.1 Bacteroidales bacterium | reverse complement strand
ACACGGGCATGGCCGCCAGTCTAAAATACCTGGCTGAGATGCTCGATTATGCAGGGCGCCCCAGTGATTCAAAGAAATATTCCACACTATCCGATGAGTTAAAATCGCGCCTTGACGACCTGTCGTGGAACGGAGAATTCTATACCCATCATGTTCCCGAAAACCCCTCAATTGAGCGCGATTTTGGTGTGGATACAGCCCGACAGGTTTCCCTTTCAAACGCCTATTCCATTAACAGGACTACCACGCATAAGCAGGCCAGGGCCATCATCAAGACTTACCAGCGGCTCAGACATGAGATGCCGGAAAGCTCACCTGGCGAATGGTATACCATTTACCCGCCTTTTGAAAATGGTTTCGGAGACCATAACGGCAAATGGGAATATATGAATGGAGGCGTAATCTCGATTGTGGCCGGTGAACTGGCGCATGGCGCATTTGAACATGGATTTGAGGAATACGGCGTCGATATTCTGAAACGGGTTAAGCACTTGTCGGAAAAAACGGGCGACTACCTCCATTGTACCTATAAAGGAGCTATGCCAGAAATGCCGAAAAGATCATTCACCACTATCAGTCTCCAGGACATTGCCAACACCGACACTTCGGGCACTGGCGCCAAAGGCGTTCCCGGATGGACAGGTGAAGGCGACAACGATATGCATGAATTTCCCGCCGGGAAACAACTCTTCAAGGATATTCCTTTCAACCTGGTCGACCCGGCTCTCAACGGGAGAAAAGCCTGCCTGGGCATTTCGTGGGATGACGGATATGCCAGGAAATCGGTCCTGCCTGTAAATGCAAAGGCTGAATCGCTTTACCTTCTTCAAACCATGGGAAAGGGTGGCTTTCCTGCAGGCAAACTTACAATGCATTATGCCGACGGCTCTCATCATGCCATGTACATGCAAAGCGACCGCATAGGGAACTGGTGGTATCCGTCAGCCTCAAATCCTTCGAAAGGTACTATTCATACTGTTATCGGATGGAGAGGGAAAAATAAGTACAGTACAAATATTGGCACATTTCTTACCGGCATTGACAACCCACACCCGGAAAAGACACTAAGCGAACTACATTTCGAAGCTCTTGAAAATGGCGCAAAATGGATGATTTTGGGTGTCAGCCTTTGTGATGCCCCCGTATTTTTCCATCCGCCGGCCGTTTCCTATGGCATTCCCGACAACTGGGGATCGGCAGCAAACGTGTATGCCCTTATTGAAGGTCTTGCCGGAATAAAAGATAGCGGCGTGGCTTATGATCATGCCATCATGGCCCCGCGCTGGGCAGCTGCCGGCGTTAATAGTGTTAAAGCCACAGCTAAATATGAAGCTTCCGGTGGATACCTGGCTTACCGCTACACCATCGATCCAGCAGGTAAAACCATAACGATAGCCTTTACATCTTCCGGCGGAAACGTAGACGGGAGGATCCTTCTTCCTGGCGGTAAGGTTGCCGGTTCCATATTTGTTAACGGTAAAGCTGAAGACGTCAGGACTGAAAATGTGGAAAATTCAAAATATGTCCTATTTTCTGCCAATGGCATAAAAGTAAATGAGATAGTGATCAATTTAAAGTGATGAAGTACGAGAGAAGAGAGTTCATTAAGCAAATGATGATTGCCGGCAGTGTTCCGGCAGTCATCATTCCTTTTAATGATTCGGAAGGAGAAGCTTCGAATGGAAACATTGGATGGGGAAGTGTCCTGTCATACGGAAAACCACTGAATAGCCTCTATTTCTGTCCGCTCGAACGACTGACCATCCGGTCGGCAAAGGCCGGCAAACTGGTTCTCGTGGATGCCCACGGTATTGTGTATCACGAAGTAGGTATTGATAAGCAGGCGGAAGTGGTTATTGGTGGTGCCCTTGGAAACCAGTTACTTATTCTTGAAGATAAAAAAGGGCGTTTGCTCGATGCCCTCTCCATTCCCGTGAATGCCACCACCGAATTACAGGATGATGACCAGGAGTTTGCCAAACTGCTTGACACCCTTTACAGGACCATGACATCCAGCACGTACGGCCTCGGCCGTCGCGTATTCTATAACGGGAAATATTACACGTATTTCTCCAGCTGGTTCCAGGACCATGTATATAACATGAAAGGGATGAAGTATTTTTCCCCCGAATGGAAATCAGGCGTCGACCTGTATGCCGACGGACAGCGGGAAGATGGCATGATCCACGATAATTACAAGCATAAATACGAACATGGCGGTCCCTGGAGCTGGCGTTTCGACTACGGGAATTTTGTATATGTTCCGGAAGACCC
>DASQZK010000604.1:0-2522 GCA_035638735.1 Bacteroidales bacterium | reverse complement strand
TGAGACTTCCGGTATGGCAGACAACTGGAACGGAGCATTGACCCTGGCAGGTAACATTTTCAACGCACTCGAATGCGGTAATGCCAGCGCCTGGGTGTTCTGGAGTTTTGACGTTTCAGAGGGAAGCGCTGAGTATGGGCTCGTCGTTTCCAACAAACCATCCTCCCGGTATTTCGTTTCGAAGCAGTATTACAAATTTATCAGGCCTGGTGCTATCAGGGTTGATGCCACTTCAGACGGTATCCCGGCAATAGCCTTTAAACATCCCGATAATGATACCCTGGCAGTGGTCTTATTCAATAATACCAACCAGACACAGACTATCGAGATTAAAGGTAAAGGACTGCCTACCACCTGGGATTCTTACACCACATCTCAGTCGCGTAACTTTGAACAAGGTGAAGGTGTCGGATCAGACGGCCTCATTGTTTTACCACCCAGTAGTCTTACCACTCTCGTTGGTGTTAACAGCAACCCGGCTCCAAATATCGACCCGGTTGCTAATCTTAACGTCGGACAGGGGACAGGAGAACAGATGCTTACACTCACCGGTATTGATGACGGAGAAGGATATACTCAAAATATCCTGATAACCGCATCAAGCAGTAATACTGACCTTGTCCCTGATCCGACTGTTGATTATACCCAGGGTGAGGCCAATGCAACATTGTCATTTACACCTTCCGCTTCATTGACAGGAACAGCTGTAATAACAGTTACCCTGACCGATGATGGTGAACCGGTTGGTGAAAATGTTGAACAGTTCACCATTACGGTTGGTGATGTAAACGGTGAACCCACTATTGACGCTGTTAGTGATATGAGTATCGATAAGAATGCCGGTGAACAGACGGTTAATCTCACCGGGATTGATGATGGCGATGGTTTCACCCAAAACCTTACTATCACGGCTACAAGTGATAATACCGATTTAATACCTGATCCGGTGGTTACCTATATACAGGGAGAGTCGACAGCAACACTCACGTTTACTCCTGCTGCCGGTATAATTGGGGATGCAATGATTACCATTAATGTAAGTGATGACGGGGATCCTGTTAAGGCTGCTGAAGTACAGTTCAATGTCTCAGTGATCGAAACCGGAATTACCTCTTATTCAAAGGGCATTCCGTTATATCCAAACCCGGTAAACAGCCTGCTGAACATTGACCTTTCCGGTCACCAGTTCACCAGAATGATCGTTACCGATCTTTCGGGCAGACCGGTGATGGAAAAGAGTATTGAAAATTATAATTCGGTCTACAGGCTGGATATATCGGGCATTGAAAAAGGTATGTATATTTTGTTGTTGAAAAATGATAAAGAATCTATACCTTTACGCTTTGTGATCGAATAACGTCACACTTGCTGCGAATTAAAAAAGGCTGTTTCCTTGCGGAAGCAGCCTTTTTTCTTTTATGGTGGTATGAGTGTAAGGGATATACCCCGGTCATCGTTTTCTGAAGTCATTATCAGTGTCGCCGGGGAATGGAGTAATTGCAGGATCGGGAATGATTATACGTAATTTTTTAAGAGGAACACGGATGACACGGATTTGGTGGATTAACACGGACTTGATCGATTTAAAATTACGGAATGAGCATTCGAATGTAGATTAAACAAATCCGTGAAGATCCGTTGCATCCGTTGCATCCGTGTTCTTCTTGCATTTGTCTGCACTATTAGGTACAGGAGCCGATTGGAAACGCCATAGGATTTAATTATTCGCTGGTTGGTATTTTATATCGAATGTAATATAAAATCGTTAATTTTAAAATGATCTTTTCAAACACTAACGTTTCATATCTAAAATGAAAAATATTCCAGCATTTACATTGCTCGCAAGCCTTTCCTTATTTCTAACCGGATGTAACCCGGGCAGGGGGCGTTTACATAAACCGGAGAGTTACACCTGGAAAAATGTCCGTATTGTTGGCGGTGGATTCGTCGACGGCTTCGTTTACCACCCGGAAGTGAAAGGCCTGGTCTATGCCCGTACGGATATGGGAGGCGCGTACCGGCGTGATTCCGCCGAAGGCGACTGGACACCATTGATGGACTGGGTTTCTTATGAAGATGTGAACCTGATGGGTGTCGAAACTATTGCCCTTGATCCCAACGATCCGGATAAACTATACATGGCATGCGGTACGTACAGCAACGACAGGGCACCTGACGGAGAGATACTCCGTTCTTCTGATCGCGGAGAGACGTTTGAACGGACAAAGGTTCCGTTCAAGATGGGGGGGAATGAGAACGGGCGCGGGAATGGTGAACGTATGACGGTTGACCCTAATAACGGTAATATCCTGTACCTTGGTACGCGGCATGCCGGTTTATGGAGAAGCACCGATGGGGCTGTCACCTGGCAAAAGGTTGAATCGTTTCCCGGTATCAAAGAAACGGTACCTGATTCGATAAAGGAACGGCAGCGTCGTCGATACTGGTCGTTTGCTATGACCGGCAGCGGGATTGTAAGTGTAATATGTGACCCTGCCTCGGCGCAAAGGGGTGCAGGCAGC
>DASQZK010000603.1:0-11118 GCA_035638735.1 Bacteroidales bacterium | reverse complement strand
TTTTAATATAGATGCCCATCATGTAATTGCCGGAGGGGTTTCAGCGGGCGGACATCTCGTGGCTGCTTCAGCACTTATTCCCGGTTATGAACAACAGAATGAAGATACAACCATAAGCACTGTGCCCGATGCCGTGATTCTTTGGTCGGGGTGTGTCGATCCGACAGTGGATGCCTGGTTTGGCTATTGTTTGCGCGGAACCGATGATCCGGAGAACCTGTCACCAACGCATCATGTTAAAGCCGGGGCTCCTCCTTTCCTTATTTTCCAGGGAACAAGCGATGAATTCCTGGATTATCATACGCATATCGATTTTCAGAAAAAACTGGAAGCACACAAGGATTATTGTAAACTGGTAATTTACAAAGGCAAGACTCATTTTCAGGTTTTGGAACAAGACATGAAACCTGAGATCGAGGCATTTGTAAGCCGCATCTGGTAAGGAAAACGGATCATTTTATCCATTTTTCCATCAATGGTATTGACATTTTCGCGGAAAGGTGTAACTTGAACTAAATAAATCTTGTATTGTTTATATGCGTGTCCTTCATATCGAATGGCAATATAAACTGCACATCAAATGCGGTATAATCCAATAATTTTAAAACGTTTCAGGTGAAGTCTGTGATTGACGGAATGAATACTTGTTGCACTTATTTTCAATTTCGTAATCTATGCATTTGTTAAAGATTTCCACGGCTTATCCTGGCTCTTTCTCCCGGAATTCCCTTTTCAGCCGGTCTTTAAAAAGGCAACCCCTGAAATCCGGCTCATCTGAAAATCGAGTCAAAGAGATTAAACCTTCCGGAGATTTCCTTTCCGGGGCAACTAATCTATGGGTTTTACAAGGTTAAAGCCTGTTATGGTTTTTCGGATCTTACAGGCGCGGACTACTTTTTATCTCTGTATCCCCCCGGGGATGTTATTTTCGGAAAAGACTGCTGACATCACTTTTTCCGATAAACAGATCTCAAAGCTACATAAACCGGCGGATCATGTCTGTCCGCATGCAAATATTACCAGTTGTCCTTTTTCTTGCGGTCCTTCGACCAGAGGGATCATTGCAGGGGCAAAATATTGCCGGTCTGAAAGAAGAAAAACCTTTTTCCATAAGCGGTACCCTTGGCGGATCGATGATGTTTTATGATGTATCGGGTCGTCCGGCCAGCCGTAAACCTTTCGTATGGATGCTGACAGGGTCACCAACCGTATCCGTTTATGGTATCCGGTTCCCCTTCTCATTCGTGATGAGCAAAGAACAACGCGATTTCCGGCAACCTTTCAATAAATTCGGGGTAAGTCCTTATTATAAATGGGTGAAACTTCACCTTGGTTACCGGAATATAAACTGGTCGCCCTATAGCATGGCCGGGCACACTATATTTGGTGCCGGTGCCGAACTTACCCCGGGCCGGTTTCAGTTTGGTTTTCTATACGGCCGTTTGCTAAAAGCAATTGAGCCCGATGCCCTCACCTACGATCTCAACCAGTCATTCGTCTCTACACCTGCCTATGAGCGAAAAGCGCTGGCAGCAAAATTTGGCTACGGGACTGAAAAAAATAATGCGGCCCTAATTTTCATGAAGGGTTGGGATGATCCCGGATCGCTTAGATCTGATTCACTCAGGTCGGACCTGCTTCCGGCAGAAAACGTGATTTTGACGTTTCTTACACATCAACAGATATGGTCACACTTCAATTTTGACCTTCAGCTCTCGCAGTCATTATATACCAATGATATAAATTCAGGCGTTCCCGACAGCGCTTCACATGGCCTGGTTGATATTTTTTCAGGTATCTATACAGGGAATGCCACGACTTATACATCGAACGCACTGGAAACAACATTCGGCTATTCCGGGCAACAACTGTCTGTCAATATCCGGTTTAAACAGATCGATCCCGGCTACCGGTCCATGGGCGCTTATTTTTTCCAGAACGATATCAGGAACATTACGTTTGAACCGGCCCTGCATTTCGGAAAGCAGAAATACAATGTCTCCGGAAGTATTGGATTTCAGCGCGACAACCTTCAAAACGATCTGCCCTCGACAACCCACCGTACCATTGGTTCACTTAGCTTTACCGCATCTCCGTCACAGGTTTATAATGCCAACATTACCTGGTCGAATTACGACATGGGACAGTCGCGCGGTTCAACCCCGGTTGATTCATTGTACGAGATATCCCAGACTACCCAAAACCTGGCTGTGAATCAGAATCTGAATTTCACGGGGACATCTTTTTCCCATCTGGTGATGCTTACATACAATTTTCAAAGGCTGAAGGATAAGAATGAGAACACGGCCGATATGAACTCGTATAATTCGTCGACGCTCATGGCCAATTACATGATATCCGTTATGGATGCCGGACTGGCCTTGAGCCTGGGCTATAACTACACACTTTTTAACCTGCAGACTTCCGAAAACAGGATATCAGGGCCGTCCTTCTCGGTCACCAAGAGTCTTCTCAAGAAAAAACTTTCTCTCATGATGGCCGATCATTATTTCAGGAATGCCCTCACATTCAGTAATGGTACGAATGACAGGATTTCCGGGATCAATCGAATCTCGTTCAGCGGAACGCTGAAACCCTCAAAACATCATCGTTTTTATGTCAGGATCTATATAAACCAGGCAAAGGCTAAGACATCAAACTTTAACCCCTTTACCGAACGAAAAGGAGACATTGGTTATGTATACTCATTTTAAGCAAACCAGCAGAATCATTGTCTTATTACTTTTGACGTTGATTCCTGTTTCTGCAGCACATGCCCAGCGGGCGATAGTGGCCAGTGTAAATACGGTCATGATGGGCCCGCCATATAATGTCCCTTTCGATCAGCTTAAAGACAAAATGCGGGTGACCGTTTTGTCAAACACCAGCATGGAAGGGGTGTATCTTACCATGATGATCAGGGGCGATAACGGCATTGTGATCCAGAGCAATGGTAATCAGATCGATCAGTTTTACATCGAGAGCGGGGTGCCATTTGTTGTACCGGGTCCGGATCATAACCTCGATATCCTTTTCCAGCAACAAAATCTGAGCTTCTCAAACAGTGATCCCAACACGATATATAATTATGGTCTCCCGCCTGGACACTACCAGCTTTGTTTCCAGCTTTGGAATCCTTATGGCACTGCGGGACCGGCGCCCCTTTCTCCGGCCGCTCCGGCCGGGTGCGCTGATTTCAGCATAGCACAGGCCGGCATTAATATCAGCACGGTAGTGCGGCCGCCATACGATGCTGATTTCCTGCAGTACTATGATAAGACCATGGTAACATTGTCGTCTGCCAATTTTTCCCGGGTTATACTCAGGATGCAATTAAAAGGTGATAACGGGATCTCCATCGCCACATCGCCTGGTTACCGTCCGCCACAAATGACAGAACTGGAACCTGGTGTACCGGTGATGTTGACCTCGCAGGATTTGTGGGACCTGTTTAACCCCGACAACCTTGTATTCAGTGGCATTACCAGGCAGGAAGTTACCGGCAGGGGACTCCCTGAAGGGACTTATCGTCTCTGCTTCAGGACCTATGACGAAAACGGGCTGCTTGTTTCAGGTAACGACCCCGTTGGTTGCAGCGCACCCTTTTCGCTGAGGCTCCTTGAACCACCTGTCATTATTGCTCCCGACTGTGGACTGGTGTTCAGGCAGGCCGCCTCACAACCCGTGATTTTCAGCTGGACACCCTCACCGGGGGCACCTCCGGGAACGCCATACACCTTGAGAATTGTTCAGATGGATGACCCAAATGTCCCCCCGGGAGATGCCCTGCTTACCGCCACTACACCGGCATTTTTCGAAACGACGGTTATGAACACTTCGTTTCTCTACGGACCGGCACAACCGGTTCTCGAACCAGGGAAAAAATATGCCTTTGAAGTCGTTGCAGGAACGCAGGCACTCAATATTTCCAATCCTTTTGATTTCGATGCTTCAAAATTGCGTTTTAAAAACAATGGCAGAAGCGCACCCTGCTATTTTGAATATGGTGCAGCCACGGCTCAAAACACCACACAGATATCAACCGGGGGGCCATCCGTTTCGGAAATAACCCCAAATCCTGAAATCCTTCCTTATTGCATGGTGACCGGTCAGCTCAATTATAAATTTAAAAGTTTCAATTTGGATTTCAGCATGTTCAATATGTCATCGACGGCACCTGACCAAAACCAGACGGAGTCGCAAAATGAACCTGAATCCGGTGGACAGGGAATTTCGCAAAGCAGCTCTAACTTTGGTGTTGTCAGCACAACGGCGTCAGAGGCACAACTGAACCAATTTTCATCCTCTCTGGGTTATATTGATCCCTCCGGTTCTAAACCGTTGGGAGGAGTAAGGGTAAGCCTGGTTGTTCATTACGTGATGCACTCAGGATCGATCAACAGTGAGGACGTATCAGATCACGTCATTGGTCGTGGCGATTTTCCCCTGACCTCCAATGCTGATTATGGAAACCGGTTTCCGGATGACGGCATGGTGCTGGCAACAACATCTACTGCCCCGGACGGACATTTCAGTTTTACATTTGTTCATTCCGATACAACAATGGGGAAAATGAAAAACCTTACTGTTTATCGGTCCGGGGAATTTGGCGACATGGCAAACGGACAGATTTATAAAACAATCAGGCTGATTGTCGATAATAAATACTATTGCAGCCCCGATGTGAATATTTCTCTAAAACCATGGCAGAGTACTGATCTGAGTACACTGGTATCGTGGGTTAAAAGTTATAACCTTATTGTAAATGTGACATCGACAACATCGACTTTCTACGATCAGAAAGTCGGGGCAGGCACAGCTCTTAATGACGTTGAAACTAAAATTCTCAGGGAGGGTTATGTTCCCGGCGTACCTTATAATGAAGGAACGGTCAAGAGCAGGATACCGGTTGTCGCAGGACATAAAAAGCTGATTGAAGCATCGAATTCAAATGGGAAAGGACAGGCCACGTTTACAAACCTGGTGATGCATGACCCGGACAATAACTCCGACAGGTATTACATTTCATGTAAAACATCAGAAACATCGGGTAACATTAATTACAAAGATCTCGAGAAACGCTACAATCCTATTTACCTTAATGATAAAAAGAATTTTCCTTTCAATAGCCAGGCTAAGGAGCTGGTGTCTTCCGGCAACAGTGGAAACGGATATATAAATACCGGCCCTCAATATGAAGAATACGGCCTCGGCATTACCTTTAATTCCGAGTTCAACGTAAAGACATACCAGGTTGATATGGAAATGTATCCGGAATTGCCAAGGGTATTTGGCAAAACCATAGTCACCGGGATGAAGGACCTTGTAAATCTCAACAATACGATGACCGATACAACCAAAACGGGAGTAAAGGTTTATCTCTTCAGCCAGTATGACTCGTTAAGCAGGGTCCCATTTTCCGAACATATTACGTCCACGCTCTCAATAAAAAGCACTTATTCAGACTCAAACGGGGATTACAGCTTTGAAAATCTTCCCCTTGAAATTGATCTTTCCGGTTGGAAACTTGGCGAGCCGGCAACATATAAGGGCGTAGTTGTCGGACCTCATCGTTGGATGCTGGCAAAACCCAAAGGGTTCGGGATCTGGCAGAAGGATCTGAATAAACTGAAATACGGTGACCAGGTAGAAGCTAATGTGAACCTATATCCCGATGGTATCGCTGTTGGATATGTCGTTGACGAGCAGGGTAAACCAGTGAAAGCAAGCGTTAAAATTGAGGGTTACCCCGCCGTGAACACCGGTGAACGGAATTTAATCACAAGCCTCATAATGGCAGCGAAAAAGATACCCGGTTTGGACCAGGTCCCGATTCATTCACAGATGTTTGCATTTTATGCTCCCTCGTCCGACAATTCAAAACTGACCATTATCCCTGATGACATATCAACTTATGCTCCGCTCGACACAAACATGAGGATTGCGAAAGTTAATGATAGCCAGCCGGGTCAGATACAAAAATATGTCGTCAAAAAGGTCATGCACCGTGTTCGTTTCAGGGTGGAAGGCTATGCTTTTCCCCCGGGTAAATTGCAAATGCCTCCCAAACCCTTGAAGGGGGTGAAGGTCAAAGTAAAAAATATTCTTGAAGATGTAACCGGATATACCAATGCCAAGGGATATGTGACACTGAATTTTGTACATTCAGGAGATGAATTTACCCTGGAAGTTACACCGGCTGACAATACCGATTATCCTGTAACAGATTATAATTTTGATAATATCTCCGGCACAAAGGTTGAATTTATCGGGGACCTTAAATTATATCCGGGATATAAATTAAGCGGAACCGTTACAATCGGAGATGACAATAAACCGGCCGATTCGGCCAGGGTTTATCTCGATGGGAATGAAGATATTTTCACGTTTACCGATACCAAAGGGAACTACCTGTTGCGTAAAATACCGGGCGAAATAACAGTTTGTGGCGTTAAGGCCGATAAGTATGATCCCGAAAGTGCCATTATTGGCGATGCAAAAAACAATATTAAACTGCCGGCTTCTTCACCTGTCGATTTGCACCTGACCATTGAAACAGGCATACCTACCGAATTATTCGGCTTCCCCGTGGTAATTTCTTCCGTTAATAAACAGGGCAATACAGCTGAAGTGTCGGGATCACTGCTCGAACCGGGCAAATTGTCCAATGCCAACTTCGCGTTCCAAAGCGGGTCGGTACCGGAACTTAAATTCTCTGGCGTCAAACTTGTCAAACCCCAGGGAGGTAAGATATTCAAGCCTGACGAAAGTTCCTTTAATATCGATAAAGACAAGCTCAAGGTGGTTCTGAACAATGCATTTATGGCTGTTCAGAATCCGGTGACAGGCTCGCTGATCAAAGTTGAAGAAGAGAGTGGTGGTAAAGGTATGATAAGGGGTAAGGTGGAACTTGAAAATTCGTTCCAGTTCAATTCAAGCCTGTTCTCTTTTGGTAACCAGGGCGCCTGGATTACCGAACAGGGAGGAAGCGGCAACAGTGTGGTGGTTTTCAGACCGCCGCCTGATGAACATAAGGCAAAGACCTATAGGCTGAATAATAAAAATGGTGGTGACCTGGCGGTGACCCTGAAGGGGTTTGACGGTACTGCTCTGAAAAGCGCGTCTTTTGTACGCAACGATACCCTCAGCCTGTCACTGAAACTTTCTACAAAGGAAATTCAGAACATTAATCCATCCGTGATCACCATTGATGTCGGTAATCTGAAGCTGACCAACGCCGGTTTCGAACCCCTGAACGGGACATCCAAACTGAGTTTCAAGCTTGAAAACTGGACGGTGGAATCACAGAACTGGTCTCTTTCCCAACAATCAAAAGGTTTTGAAATTGCATCAGGCACCCTTAAAACGGGCGTTGTCAATCTCCCGGTGAAAAATATTGAGCTCACACCGACTACATTTAAAATCTGGCAGATTGAGCTGAAGCAGATGACGTTGGGCGGTGTAGCTCCACTGACGTTGAAGACGGACAACACCTCATTTGGCTTTTTCCCGTCAATTGGCAAGGATCATAAAGGACACTGGCGCCTGGCCGTGGTTGGCATGAACGGGCAGCCTGCAGTTACACTGGAAGGACTGCCGGGCCTTAAGCAGGGAACTGAGCTGACATTTAACACTTTCTCAGTGTTAAGCAACGGTGAACAATCTCTTACATTTACCCAGGGCCTACAGAACCTTGAATTTTATAATACCCTGCATGTGTCGCCGATCGCAATTTATCCCTACGATGGCTATTTTCTCCTTGACGGTGCTATGGACCTGGGTATTCCGAGGATCAAAAAACAAAATGGTACGATACGGTTCTCAAAAGAAAGTTCCGGGATGAAGTTTGCACTATATCCGTTGAACGTGGATTTCGAAGGCCCCGGTAAAGTAAGGTTCTATTCAAGCCAGAAATTCGGTGACCAGGTATTTAATAACGGCATCTTTTCTGCTCCTGGTGAGATCATGGATGAGGAAGGAATTAAATTGAAAGGTAACCTGCACCGGGATAAAACATCGATCTGGCTCGAAGTGGATCCCTATAACCAGGTTCTGCCCATTGGCACTAATGGTACCACCACGTTGTCAGACATAACCGGGAAAATGCAGGTGGATAATACCAGGAACGACTGGGACCTGTTTACCTTCACCGGCACCATGAATGGTGTGAAGGGTATGGAAGGTGACAGGAAGAAAACGTTCACCATTTATGGCGACATAGTGGCCGACAACCAGGATGTGAAAGTAAAAAACATCGATACAGGCTTCGGGAACCTGAATATTACCTTCGATTATAAAAATGCCAGGATGATTGGAGATATGAACATCGACAAGAGTTTCTCAGGCCTTACCCTCCATGGTGTGGCAAATATGCTTGTCGACGGCAGTGGCTGGTACTTCCTTGCTGGTGGACAAATTGAAGCTCCCGGTCTGGGTGATTTTCAGGCTGGGTTTATGATTGGTGATTACAGCGTCATGCCACCCGATGTCACAAACAAGATTATGCAGTTCGCCTATAATAAAGAGATACCTGTTGCTTTCAGGAATCATATCTCAGGGATGTTCATCACCGGCAGGAAAAGCTTACCGATCATCGATATTCCGGATATCAGTATCGATTTATGGATTCTTAGTGCCCGGTTGGGTGTGGATGCGGGTCTCGACGCCAGGTTCTGGATGGGTTTTGACAATTCGGGCAACGAGTATGGTATCGCCGCCATGGCCTTCGCCCATGCCTATTTCGTGGCCAGCTCCATTACCTGCACCAATCTCAGTGCCGATGCGCGGGCCGAACTTGGAGCATCAGGCACTTACAATTCAGGGACCGGTGCATTCACCATTGGCGGATGCGGTAGTTTCAGCCTGGCGGCAAGAATCGAACAGTGCTTCCCTACACTGGTGGCTGGATGTAAGGGATGTATAGGGAAAACGCTTTCGGAATCTATTAAAGTGAATATGTTGTTCGACTCTCAGGGGCATACCGACTTGTCATTCGGTTTTGGTAATTGCAGTGGTCAGAACAGCCTTTCTTCCGGTTTTTAAAAAAGTAATACTATGCATAAGATGATGAAAAGACTGGCTTTAATCGCGTTATTCCTGATACCGGCTTCCAGCCTGTTTTCACAGGAATACCCTTTGGCAGCAGGTTCACCCCACGGGATCTTTATTTTTCTCAGTAACCGGTTTCCCTCCAACGGCTACATCCAGGTCGCGCGGTCAACAGGAAATAAGAATAGACAGGATCTTATTGCCACCATTGAGATGCCAAAGAACCTTGATGATCTGACAGATCGAATTCAGACTTACGAAGCCCTGTTCAGCGACCTGGGACATTATTCTGACAGCGATATCCGGAAAATGTGGGATTTTATGCAGGTCAATACGGTGATTGATACCCTCCCGCCTGTAAATTACCCGGTAATGCTGCTGGCTGCCGGTACTGCTTATCTCGACCAGGACGCTGAACCTGGTGTGAAATATACGTATACCATTACCTATTACCGCAGTGGAAAAATCAGTGATACCAAAAAAACCAATACAGTGTCGCTGCCCCCGGAGACGAACCTGCCGGTACCGGTCTATCACAGTAAGAATGCCGATACACGGAAAATTTATATTGACTGGCAGGTTGACGAAAATCCCTACCTCTATTCGTTCAGGGTGTACAGGAGGCAGAATATGGCCGGCGATTTTGAAAAGGTAAACGTGGAAAGAGGTTTTTACAATAAGGGTGATTCCCTGTTCCTGGTCATGAATGACCGTACGACAAGCCCGCGCACTGTTTATGAATATTACATTGAGCCGCTCGACAGGCTGGCAAATGCAGGAAAGCCATCCGCCCCGGTGGTAGTGTCGGGTTTTTCACGAAATGATATCCCGGTGATTCGCCGTTTTGATGTCTCTAAGGGCAGTGAAGATCATGCCATTAGGTTATTCTGGAAATTTATTAACCGGGACCTGGTAAGAAGTATTAGCATTTACAGGAGTGAAATCTATGATTCGGCGTACACTAAAATAGCAGAGGTGCCACCGGCCGACTCTGTATTCATCGATCATGTGCCCGGGGCCATGGAAAATTATTATTATTACCTGGTGCTGCAGGGGATAATGAACAAGAGTTATCCCTCGGCCAGGGTGGGGGGACATGCCGTAAATCTTTCACCGCCTGCACCACCTGCCCAGGTGGCAGCCGTCCCTGTCGACGGTGGTGTAAAAATTTTCTGGAAGCATGAAAACCCGGTCGTCACAGGTTATTATATATACCGCGACCAGGGGTATAACGATTCTCTTCGACAGGCATCGGGACTCATCCCGGCCAGTATGGAACTGATGTCATATATTGACAGTTCATCCAGCCTGGACGGAAACCATGTATACCACTATGCCGTGGCCGCCGTAAACGACGGCTACCAGTTAAGTGATCTCTCTGCTGTTGTGGCTGCACGACCTGGCAAAACTACCGGGGTCATATCTCCTTCTAACCTTCACGGTGGTTACATCGACGAACATGTGATGCTTGTCTGGGACGACATGAATCCGCAAGATGAATACCTGGCAGGTTATCATGTTTACAGGAAGACGCCAACCACCTCGTTTGAAAGAATCGACAAAGACCTTATCCTTTTTAATACCAATACATTTTCTGATACCACGGTTACCCCTGGAACCGAATATGATTACGCTGTCGCATCACTCGATGAGTCTGGAAGTGAGAGTCCTCTCAGTTCTTCCCTCAACGTTAAAGTACCGGGACATCCCGACAGGCCGGAGCCCGTTTTCAACCTCAGGCTTATCAGGGGTAGTGGTGCCATCATCCTGACATGGCCCCCGGAATCCGCTGACAGTACATCAACGATCAGGATATTTCGTTATGAACCAGGCGGCCAGCCGGCACAAATTGGAGAAGTGGGCGGCGACAGTTTCTCATACCAGGATCAAACCGTGGTGAAAGGACGTCTCTATTTTTATTTCCTTTTGGTTGCGGATCAAAAGGGAAACCTGTCGGTAGCCGGAAATAAAGCAGAAATGAGATATTGATAAAACAGGCGGACCGGTAAACGGTCTGATAAATACGCGGACGATGATAAAGAAACGACTTCTAACCCGGAGCCAGGGGTA
>DASQZK010000602.1:0-2538 GCA_035638735.1 Bacteroidales bacterium | reverse complement strand
GATGATTCAGGACTATATTTACTTAAGATCTGAATGCCGGAACGCACAGGCCCCATTGGATCGTCAAAGGGTAGTGGTACATAAAAAACATCGTAATTCTTACCAAAAAAAGACCAGTATCGCGGGAACGCATTTTTTATGCTGTCGTACTCATTAATATGGTAACTGCGTTTGGATCTTTGGTCCACCTCCTGCAAAAGGAAATATTCAATGGTATCATTTTTCGTCAAAAATGAGATCACATCTTCCAGGCTCTTGCGGACATGATTTTCGGGGGGTCTGACCTGTTTGCCACCATCGTAGAAAAAGTCCATGGAGGAATCAAGCCCGCAATATCCGATATTCCAGGTCAGAAAATCTGTTTCGGCCCATTGCGGAACAGTGTCGGGATCATCGGACGTATAAACCACCGACTCCGGTTCGGGGGAATAGTTACTTAGTGTGGCAGTAATGATTAGGCCCGCAAAGACAAGCACTACAGCCAGGACAATAATCAGAACAATTTTCAGGACTTTTTTCATGTACGTAGAATTAGTTGTGCCGCAATGATAAGCCGCATATTCTCAGGCAGGTATCATGCGACTGTTTTTCAGGGAATCAGGTTGTATCACTGTCAAAATCCTGTCGCAAGCAACCGATAGCGATAAGATATTGGGCAGTGACATAAGTTGCCATGATAAAGATACGGGCAAAATCTATTTTTTCATAAAAGCGGTTAACGGCAATCATGGAATCGGAGAAAACAAATAAGAGCGCACCAATTGTTACAAGCATATAACTCACGCCGTTAACCTTGCCATACCTGTTGAGTGCCGTAGTCAGCATTGTAAGTATAGCAGCAGCATAAACAATCACCGGTATCTTCATATCGCCCAGGTGATTATACAAGAACCAAAGAAGAAGAAAACCATAGCCGGCCACAATAAAAACCTGGTATATCCGGCGGCCAATTATCGTATTACGTCCTTTTTGCAAAGAAAACGCGACCGAAAAAGTTACCTGGGTAATAAAATAGGCGGCCAGTCCAAGCATAAACCAGGCCTGGACATCGAGGCAGAGTTCGAATCCTGCATTTGAAAACTGCAACAGGATATCTCCCAGCCAGGAAAAAAACAGCCCAAGTAAAATAAGCCTGTGAAAAGTTGTCAGGGACGTTTTGGCCCGGGAATAAAAATATAACATCAATGCCGGGATAATTAATGCCTTCACAATGAGGGCCGGCAAAAAAGAATGAAGATGTTCAAGGACGATAAATAGGATACCTATAGAAAAGTAGTAGAGAGAGAAGGTGGATTGTTTCATTCCAATAGCGTTTAGGACCTTGCTGCATTAGCAGTTTCTTCAACCATCATAAGGGCTGAGGATATTTCCAGGCAAATATGTTGGTTACATGACCCGGTCAAAATACGCCCGGCCGGGTGTCTAAAATTAACACTTTTTTCAACTGATATACAAAATATAAAGAAAATACAAGATCTGAAAAATATTCTTATCTTGCCTCAGAAAAGCATGTTTAGGGCATAATCTTATCGGTAACGGCAGCCAGGCAAGTCAGCATGGTTGCTTTTCTGTGATAATGGCATTTCTGTTTTCTCAACCAATCAGCTAAAACTACAACGTATGAACCGTGTTTTTTCCACACTCGTTATCCTGATCTTTTTCAATATCTCTTTTCTTCATGCTCAGGAGAAAGAAAAAAAGGCCCAGAAAGTAAAACAAGGCTGGACATTTGGGGCCGTTCCTGCCATAGCTTATGATTCAGATATTGGTTTCCGGTACGGAGGACTGGTGAACTTCTACGATTATGGTGATGGTTCGACCTATCCGAAATACAGACACAGCCTTTACCTTGAATGGTCACGTACTACCAAAGGCAGCGGAACAAACCAGTTCACTTACGACTCTGAATATCTGATTCCCGGTGTCCGAACCTCTGCTGAGGTGAGCTATCTTACCGAGCAGGCCCTTGATTTTTACGGATTTAACGGTTATAACGCATATTACAATTCTGCTTTCGAGGACGATCAAAGTCCGCTGTACAAATCCAGGATGTTTTACCGTATGGACCGCAAACTTCTGCGCATCAGAGCAGATTTTCAGGGTAAGATAGGCGACAGTCATTTCAGATGGCTTGCCGGTTTTGCACACTATGGTATTAAAGCCGACACCGTCGATATCGAGCGTTTGAACAAGGGGAAAACTGCCGAGGACTGCTTACCTTCTATTGGCGGCGGATTGTATGGCGACTTTGTCCGTTGGGGACTTATTCCCGAAGGTCAGGTCCATGGTGGCAACACCGAATTGCTTAAACTCGGGATAGTATTCGATACCAGGGATAACGAACCAAACCCGATGACGGGAATCTGGACTGAAGCACAGTTACTCCTGGCCCCGCGTTTCCTGGGTAACGGCAACCTGAGCTATTCCAGGATTGCCATCACCCACCGCCAGTATTTCACCATCCTTCCGGAAGTGATGAACTTTGCATACCGCCTGTCTTACCAGGCCAAGCTGGGCGGGACGATGCCCTTCTATATG
>DASQZK010000601.1:0-5406 GCA_035638735.1 Bacteroidales bacterium | reverse complement strand
GCTGGAGGTGCACGGGACACGGTCGGTATTTGGTATGACAATGCCTGAGGCATGTTATTTGCAATACAGCGGCGTTCTTAACCTGACAGGTTTTCCCTAACCTGTCAGGTTTAAATACATGTTAGGTTTAAATACATGTCAGGTTTAAATACATGTCAGGTTTAAAACGTGTCAGGTTTAAAACGTGTCAGGTTTAAATACATTTTAAGTTGTGTAATTATTACAAAATATGTATAAATTATACACATACGTTTTTTCGCAATGGATTATATATATAAAATTGTGTAATTATTATACAAATAAGTGTAATTTATACACACATAGGTTTACTTCAACTATCCGTTTTATATACGTTAAGTTGTAAATTAATTACATTAACTGCTTATCTGCTTCACTCAAATAAATTAAGTATTAAAAAACTATAAGGTTAAAAATATCAGAGTTACAGACAGGTATCAGTTGCAAATAAAATGAACGGTGTAAATACCTGTATCACTAATACATATATCAAATTACATGATTAAAGCAGATAAGCAGTTTACAATATACAAATGACACACACAGGTTAACCTGTTCGTTTGTATACTTCGAAAATTGTTAAAAAACTAATTACCATGAATAACCACTTTCATTTCGGCATACCCGGCCTGGTTACCAGGCTGGTAATTTTCATGCTTTTGTCGGGAGGTGCCGGGGTATTGTCAGCACTCGGGATGTGGTGGTTTGCTGCACCCATTTTCCTTTTCGTAGTTATTTCAGGAGTCAATATGATTACTTATGTGAATGGCGTGAACAAGAAAATTGCGTTCTTTTTCGATGCAGTACGAAACGAGGACCTGACGCTTCATATTTCGGAAAAAGAAGGAACAGCCTCGCAGAGGGCATTGAATGCCAGCTTCAATAAGATGATTGAGACCATCTCGGAGGTAAAGATCAGGCATGAGCACCGCGAAAAATTCTACAGAGGTATGTTGAACAGGTCGGCCACCGGCCTGATTGCTGCCGATGGTGAAGGGCATATCGAAATGATCAATCCGGCTGCCCTGCACATGGCCGGGCTTGCTTATATTGCTCATCTCGATCTGTTAAAACAAAAAAACAAAGCTTTATATGAGGCTCTGGATAAAACCAAACCTGGTAGTGTGATAACCGCAAAATTATTAAACGGCAAAGAGCTTCAGCATATCTCCGTCAAGGTGTCGCATCTGAAGTTTGGCGACAAACACTACCGTTTGTATTCCATCAATGATATCAAGGCCGAGATGGAAGAGAATGAAATGGATTCGTGGCAGAAGTTGATCAGGGTTTTGACACATGAAATCATGAACTCCATAGCACCTATAACCTCCATGAGCAATACCCTTCAGCGTTTTTTCACCCGCAAAAGCAGACCGGTACAACCCGGTGACATTAGTGGTCGTATCATTTTGCAAACCATAGAAGGGCTTGAAGTCATTGAACAGCAAGGCACAGGATTGATCGATTTTGTAGAGGCCTACCGCAAACTCACCAAAATTCCCAAACCCGTTTTCAGACCGATAAATATTGACGATTTTCTTTCCCGTATCAAATTGTTAATGGAGACGCGGCTTGAGGAGGAGAATATTCAACTCCGGATTACAGGGAATGAGGCACACCATGAAATTGTTGCCGATGAGAAGCTCCTGAGTCAGGTCATGATAAACCTCCTCAACAATGCCATGGAAGCCATGGGCAAACGACAGGATAAAAAAATCAGGATCAATGTCTCGAAAAATTCACGCGGTCAACGGATGATAAGCATTACCGATAACGGGAATGGGATAACTCCTGAAAACATCGATAAGATCTTCATCCCGTTTTTCACAACCCGGGAGAATGGTTCGGGCATAGGACTGAGCCTCTCGAGACAGATCATGCGCCTGCATAAAGGAAGCCTGGACGTACACTCCATCACCGGGATAGAAACCACGTTCTCCCTCGTATTCTGAAAAAAAGGTTAGAGAACTATTCATCGAAACCGGGCCTGGCAAATGACCTGGCATTAGGAAATACACTCTCCAGGCTATCGCGCAGCCATGAAAGTTCTTTCATCCACCCAAGAATTTTGAGTTCGTAACAGGGAAATGCTTCAAATAATAGTATCCATGCTTTCAACGATTTATCTATTGATAGCAGTGCTACTTTGGCTGATCCAATATTGTCATCCTCCAAAAACTCATTCGGTTCAATATAAGGGATAGCCCTTGCAGTCTTTGCCCCTATAGTCAGTGAGTAATGACCTACTACATCCAGTGCATCCGAAACAGGTCCGCCAGCCGCACCGGGAGGATTAAAATTCTTCAACCACTGCATGATATTCAAACCATATCCAAAAGACCGTTGCTTAAGTTCACAACAAAGTTCACCAGGATCATATTCCCCGGGAAGCTCTGCATCGGGATCAAACTCAATTCCTAATCTTTTCATTTCCGCCATCAACATATCATTTGTGACTTCAAATATCAGCTTTAGTCCTTCAGAAAGATCCGTATTATTTTCCTTCATGAATTCTTCCCGGATAGCTAGCGCACATTTTTTAGTGAAATCACACTGTTCGCACCACCGGTCGCAATAATTATAAATACCTGAAATAACCCCTTCTCTGGTAATCGTTTCATGAAGGGCCTGTCTGTATTCTTCTTTTTTCATTGATAGTAAATTTATGTAATAAAAACCCTTGATATTTCCGGAGAATGTCTCGTGCATAACAGGGAAATACACGTATCATGCTGACGAAAACCTGGCGATACAGATCGTTTTTGTTCTTCAACTAAATTTAATAAAAAATGATGCGGAATCCTATATCAGGAACATAAAATCCGGAATCCCTGAATAAGAATTCGTGATGGTCATATCTTTCATTGGATAACAAATCTGCACTTTGGGATATTAGTATCTCAAGTAAAATCAGACATCCAGTCCGGGTCTCTTAAAATATCTTGCATCAGGGAAATAATACTCAACACTATCGATGATACATGACAGATCTTTCATCATAGAGAGTATCTCGTCCTGGAATGCGGAAAAATGTTCATAAAGAATCACCATGCTTCCCAATGATTTGTCCAGCGAGATAAGCGCCACTTTAGCCGATCCGTTACGACCCAATTGTGCTTCAGGGATTTCATTAACGGGAAGGCTGGCACGAATGATCTTGGACATGATAATCCAGGTATAATAACCTACAATGTGCATGGCTCCTAAAACTTCTTCGTTTTCCGGGACATAATCCGCACATACCTGTACCCAATTAATGGCCTGTTCCGCATACAATGACACCCGCCGGTTAAGATCATCGTACATGGCCTCCGGCTCAATCCGAGGTTCTTCCGCCTGGTCACCACACCATTCCATCCCAAGTTCTTCCCCGTGGTCTTCAATGAAATCTTTGGTGACTTCCATGATGCACATAATTTCACCTTTCGTATTTATACCCTCGTGCTCCCGCATCAACAGGTCTTGTACGTAGAGTGAACACTTCGTTTTCGACTGGCAGAAAAAGCACCAACGATCGCAATAATTGTAGATCCCGGGAACAACGCCGGGAATGGCCTGGCTTTCAAGCACAGCCCTGCTGTAGTTATCGTTTTTCATAGGTCTAAAAGGTTAGAGTTCACTTCTTAATGGAAAAAACCGGAAAAAATCAGCGTCCAAATTCCGGCTTTTTTTATGATTTTTTTAGTTGTTCTCCCGGAAAGCTTGCTTGGCGGCCATTTCAGAGTGATATTTTTTTTTGAGAAAAATGATTTTCGCATGTTCCTGAGAAACGTTTCTTCAGTTGATGAGTAAAAAATCTGTCAGGACGACTAACCGGGGAATATCACCCTTCACCCGCGCTGCTTTCAAAGTATGTTCCTGAATCCATCCAACCCCTATCACGCTAACTCCCATAAAGCAAGCAATCGGACCGACTGCGTCTCACGAAATGTAACCGGAATATGATTACGCGCGACCGCCACTATCATCAGCTACCCCTTGATCTGCTGAAAGTGAAAAGCCCACCGCACGTTCCAGCCATTTCCCCTTATCCCCTAACCTATTACTGCTTAATTACTTCACGTGCCTCATTCATCCAAACCTGGCCGGATAAAGAGCATGGCACCTGGAAATAATTCATCCATCAACACCCTAATGTCCACAAGGAATTCTTTTAGAATCAGGCCATCCGATTTTTGCTCAGGTAAAAGATCCAAAATCAAATCCCATAACTTCAATGACCTGTCAATAGAAATTATCGAAACCTTTGCAATGCCCAGGAAAAAATCCAGGTTATCCGGCATGGAACCGGAATAAGAAGTAACTCTTTTAACGCGTGAAAAGATTAAACCACCGTCGTAAACTAAGATACGGAGACCCGGAATAGCTAAAGGGCAATCCAATTCCTTAATATTCAGTTCTCTAAACCATTCTAACAGTTCGTCAACATATACACAGACTAACGATACCAGTTCTGCATACCTGGAATTGGAACGTTTTGAATCTTCCTCTTCAACGTCGGCCATCTTTCCCAAATCGATTCTTTCCAAATCAAGTGAATCAACAGTTTCCTCAATGGAAATATCAAGCAGATCCAACCCGAGGTATGGATCAACCGCCATCTGTTCAGGGTCAGCATCAGACACAGACCTGATATACAAAGAACATTGTGATTGTGAACTGCACAACCCGCACCTTCGATCACAGTAATGGTATATTCCGGGAATAATTGATGTACTCCGACTATTTTGTTTCCATTGATTCTTTAAATCTTCATTTTTCATTACTCTAAAGCTTTGTTTTCTACCCCTTAATGGAAAAAATCGGAAAAAATCAGCGTGCCCTATACGATTTTTTTCTGTTTTTTCCATTAAGAGGTAGAAGGGGACCGATGGGTAGCAAACGGGAGAATCAGGATTGTTTCCTTCGGTCGCTGAAGCTTTCAGTGATAGTGGCAGGGTGGTTGCAATTGCCAGACCGGGCTGGGCTTTTCCCCTCCAGGGGGGAGACAGAGAGGGGAATGCGGAACAGGTGTAGCGGTAATCCCACTTCGCAAGAGGTACGTGGGATGCGTTAGGTCATTGGCCGTGTTTCTTTACAAAGTATCCTGATGACTCAGCACATTTGCTGAGAATTTTTGTAGTTTTAAACCTATTTTTACTTATGGAAAAAAGTGATAATCCGCAGCTAAACCTGGCCTTTAAATTCGTGCAATACACGGACAGGAACGTCTTTCTCACCGGGAAGGCCGGTACGGGTAAGACAACCTTTCTTCACAACCTGAAAGCCGTTTCTTCAAAACGCAACGTGGTGGTTGCGCCTACGGGTGTTGCCGCCATCAATGCGGGCGGGGTAACCATTCATTCATTCTTCCAGCTGCCCTTCGGTCCGTACATCCCCGGTCTCCAG
>DASQZK010000600.1:0-12600 GCA_035638735.1 Bacteroidales bacterium | reverse complement strand
CTTTCTTGCACCCATATTGTCGCTGGCAACGGCAGTTATATCAAAGCTGCCGCTTTCATTGGCTTTCCAGTCAAAAGAGGCCTGGCTGCCGTCAATGGAAGCGATGAACCGGTGGTTCTGGTAGAGATCGACGTTGTATACCCAGCCATCCGGATCTGAAGATGTAACATTGATGGTCACATCTTCACCCTGGGTATAGCTGGCGGCGGAAGTGGTAACCGACACAACCGGTTCCTGATTGGGGCCTGCTGTACCATTGGGTGCGGTAAGGAAGCCGTATGCTGCGGCTGCCGGGGCAACGGTCTGGTGCGTAGTGAACTCGTTCGTTGGAGGACAACCATAATTGTCGAAATAAAGCTCGTGAACGGGCCATACCAGGTTTGCCTTATCGTCATTATAGGCAGGAAATATCCTTCCGTCAAGAAGTGCAAAGTCGGCATCGTGCGAGTTATTGTAGTAGCAGTTATCGCCTGCGTACGGGTGTGGCGGACCAGGAGCGAACCAGTCACAACGAGGCCTTGGTCCGTATGGCGGAATACCGGGAATATACCCCGGCTCGTTGGGGTTGAACTCCGAGTCGAGATGCATGATCTGTTCCGGCCTGACATGCCCGAGTTCGGTCAGCCATACCATGTTCATCTGGTTACCGCCAAGAAAATAATCGCTGGTGGTATAACATGCATCAAGGAATTTCTGTGCTTCCGGGTTAGAATTATTCGTGGCAACCACTGAGGCAATCATTGCAGATTCGACCCACGGGGTAGTACCCTGGCCATTCCAGACTGGTTGTGACCAGTTACCGCCCATCCTCATCGAACGGCCGTTATCGATGGCGTTGGTAACACTTCCTTCAGCATCTTTAAGTGTAGCCGACACCAGGTCGTCGTAAAGAGCCTGGTCAAATGTACCACTGTAAAGCGCCTGGTCTTTATCGATAGTCACATACGCCCACACAGCCCATTCGCTCGATCCAAGATTACTTGTGTTAGCCGTAATGTTTTTAGTAGCAAGATCGGCCTTTAGCTGATCGATATAGGCTTGTTCGCCGGTGTTTTTATACAACCAGGCAGCAGCGGCAGCTCTGTTTTCAACGAAGTCGCTCTTCGATGCATCACCGGTCTGCGTATTGTTGGCTGCCCAGGTGTAGGCACTGACAGCAGCATCAAGATAATCGGTGATGATAGCCGAATAGTCCTGCCCTGTCTTGGTAGCAGCAATCTTAAGGTCGTAGGCATACTGGGCTGCAATACTTGCAAAAGCATAAGAATCGCGCGGGTCTTCACCATGAACGATCCATGTACAGCAGTCTTCCCATGAAGGTATCCCGTCGATACGGCATTTGTCCGTGAATACAAAATCCGGATAGTTTGTCTCTGTTATCCCTTTGCTGTCGTCGGTGCTGGAAATATCGGGATCGATACGCGAACCAAAAATACCTCCGGTGGGTCCGACATTGTTCTTGAAGTAATCGACCAGCCAGACGGCTTCGTCGAGGATGTCGGGGATGTTGGTCCCGGAATAGCCGTTGAATTCAACCTGCGACTCCGGAATATTGAGTTCTCCATCTGAGAAATTATCCGGGGCCATTTCATAAGCCATCATTAATGTTCTTGGGATCCTGAAGTGGGAAAAATACCCATCCCAGTCACCGGCATCATGATACCAGCCTCGCAGCCCCGAAAGGTCGACCGACCAGTCGAAACTATCGAAGATGTTCTTTTTCTGGTTGTTGCCGCTTTCATCGGTGAGGTCCATCGTCCGTACAGAGGTATACACAAAACTGGCCTGGTCCATGGCAGGGTGTGCCCACCGGCCGGCATATTGTTCCGGTTCAGCCATTAAACCCCTCTCGAGATAGAGGCCTTTCATTACGTTGTAAAACGCCTCCTGGTATGCGTCGGCATCAATGCGGAAGGGGAATGAGCAACCGACACCCTCAACTGCAATAACGTATTCACCCGGATCGGAAAATCCTGAAAAATCACATTCATACACATTTGAAACCACGTAATTACTGTACGGCGTTTCGTTGCCACGGTTGTTATCGGCCTGGTCGTATTCATGCTGAAGCTGAACAGTACCGTTAAACACAGAATTACCGGCCTGACCAGATGCATCAAGTTTGTAAATATCGAACCGGTGTCCAATAAGTGCATCGTCAATAAAGGGACCCATGGTTCCCATCCATTGTGAAATGTAGGCAAACTTTTTTTGTGCATCGGGAACATACCCCATCTCATTGACATGGACAGCATCCGAACGGCTCGTCTTTTCATCGAAAACCAGCGTGTATTCACTCATATTGTCGGCAATATCGCCGAAACGGATGGTGTAACTTTTACCGCTGACCATAGGTTGCGGCAGTTCAAGGTAAATAAAATGAAACGACGCGTAGTCGTTCTTACAGGCAGCTTTCGGCCATGGCTCTTCGTTCCAGTTTTTACAAACCTCAGAAAAGTCATGTCCTTTGCTCTTACGGCCCATGTCAACCGGATTAAGAGGTGCTGCATAATTGTCATCATCGGAACTCAAAATGGAATAAGTCCGGATGTTATCGGCAAGTTCGGTATCTATTGGCCAGAGGAAAGATACATCGGCACTGCTGCTCTCATGGTAGCTGTGCTTTTTGATATACCCATCATCAAACTGTAGCATGATGATCTTATTCGTTACGGGTGCAACCCGGATCAAATCGGCTGCCTTCGCATTGAAAAGCAGCAGGGTAGCAAATGTTATCAACATCAACTTTTTCATATTCAATACTGATTTAAATGTATGATTTGTGTTTGTTTTACCGGGATCAGGGTCCTGCCTGCACCCCTTTTACTCACCAAAGGTTGAGAAAAGGGTCCACCGGCCTATTTTAAGGGACCTGTTTCAGGGAATTGGACTTTCGGGTAAACTCCGTCAGATCAAACGAAAAACACCGTTCATCAGATCATCATATCCGGCTGCTAAGCCAAATACAACTGTTTTTCGCAATGGAAAGGTGCGGAAGGAAAAAGCCCCCTCTTCTGATCTACAGAATTCAGAAAGACGATACCATTTTTCTTCCGTTCATCGGGAAGGCATGGCAGGGCATAAGCAAAGAAATTTGCTCTGGGGGTAAATCCGGATCATAGTTAATAGTTTAGTTGGTTAATAATTCAATTCTCATAGTGGTGTTTAAACTTACAAAAAAATATCTGAAAATGATCTGAAATCCCCTTTTTTATAACCATGAAATGATTCTCACTATCACCTAAATACCATATTTATAGAGGAACATCCCGAGACGGTAGATCAAACTACCGTTTCTGCACAGATCAGCATCTGCCGATGGAGAGAACCTGCGCCGTCAGGGTTGTGATTTTCCGTGAAAAGAACTGACAGGAAGGCTTAACAGCGTATTCAGGAACCGGTAGCTTTTGCGGTTTCTTTTTCAACCTCTTCAGGCAATGTCACGATATCTTTTTTAAATATCCGGAATCGTTTGTACACTTTTCCCTGCATTTTCTCCATCTCTGCCCTGACTTTCACGTTGGTTTCGAGCTCCAGGTGACTGTCAATATGCGTAAAGCCGGCTTTTTGTGCCGATTCAAATATATGCATTCCCATGATGGCGTCGAGACCCGAATTACGATAATCCTGCCTGATGGCACCCAGAAGGAGGTTTAGCTGCCGCGTCTTTTTCTGGGACCTGAGGATGTAGATAAATCCAAATGGAAACACCTTACCGCGGCTCTTAATAATGCCCTTGCTGATATCCGGCATTGCAAGGACAAAGGACACGACTTCCCCTTCACGATTTTCAACGACCTTTAAAAACCTGGGGTCAAGGATCATCAGGTAGCGCTTGGCAAACTCATCCATCTCCACTTCCTCCATAGCCGAGAAACCGTAGATGTCTTTAAAGGTTTCATTAACCAGCTGTAAGACCGGCCTGACATATTTCTTAAGTTGCAACCGCGACGTAAGACTGACAAGTTTCAGTTCAGGATGATTTCGAAGCGTTCGTTCGCTGATTTTCCGGTAAATGTCGGGAATGGTTTCGGGTACTTTCAGTGTATATACCACCAGGTCGACCTTTTTGCTAAAACCGGCTTTACCGAGAAAATCGACCAGGTAGGGGAAGTTACAGTTTGAGGCAATAACAACAGGCTGGTGAAACCCTTCAATAAGTAACCCCTGCGGGTCTTTATCTGAAAAAGCCAGTGGTCCGACAAGGTGTTTCATTCCATGGCTGAATGCCCATTCCTCAACGGCTTCCAGGAGAAACCGGGCGACCTCAAAATCGTCCCATGTTTCTAAAAAGCAGAACCTGCCGTCTTTTTCGTTGTGGGCTTTATTGTACTTATGATTTATGATCCCCATTATTCTCCCGGCAATCCGGCCCTCTTTTAAGGCCAGGTACAGGATTGTGGTGGAATGATCGAAAGCCCTGTTCTTTTTGGGGTTGAAAAATGTCCATTCGTCTGAATAAACCGGGGGGACCCAGTTGTCATGATCCTTATGGATCTTAGAAGGAAGATAGATAAACTGCTTCAGTTCTCTTCCGGTTTTGACCTCTTTTATCTCAAGGTTCATCGTAAAGTTATGAATAGTAATAGTGCCTGTTTCGGGAACAAGATCCGACCAAATTTAATATTAATTTAACATGATTGTTCCCGTAAGGGTGATTTTTTCCTTTAAGACCGACAGGTATTATAAAAATGTGCGCTGAAAAATAGTGACTTTTAAGTAAGTTGCCCGCCGGAAATCAATGTGTTACATAGTAGACCGACCTGTGCCCTTGGTTGAGAGTCTTAAACAGCTTCACTGAAAACAGCCAGACCGGGGGAGTAGCGATCATCCCGGCAATTACGTCTATTGCATAATGTGCCCGCAGATAAACCGTAGACAAAAGCAGCAGGACCGCCACCGGAAGAACCAACGGCATCAGCGTGCGGGCGTAACGGAAGCATCCGTATAACAGCATAAGACAAATGCTGACATGTGAGCTGGGGAAAGCGGCCGTCCTTCCCTCACCCGCTGCACTTATAAACCGCATTAATGGTCCGAAAACATACCCATCTGGCAATGCAGCCGGTGTATTTGCGTAATAAAATTGGGGGCCCGCCACAGGCAAAATGATGTAGACCAGGTAATAGAAAAGGAATGACGCGATAATGACAAAGGCAAACTGTTCACCTTCTCTGGTCCCGGTTTTGAAATATATATACAACGGTATGCCGATAGCCAGGCAGTAATACGAGAAATATCCGAAATACATCAGGTCGGCAAACAAATCGGAATGAATCATCGCGGCAAATTCAAGAGAGGGCTGAGTCCCGAAAAGCGTGGATTCCAGCCCGCTGAAAAACGGGTCCAGGTCATTGGTAAATAACACGTTATTCAGGTAATCGGTTTCATTATATAAGAATGGAAGCAAGACAAAAGGAAAGAAAATCCGGATGGCTTTAATCAGTCGCGGCCGGTCATACAAATGCTCCAGAAAAGGCAGAAAAAGAATAACAGTAATAATTGATCCCCGCATCACCAGGTGGAGCAGGTTATTGTCCAGCCTGCTACCGGAAAAAATAATGAAAAGAAAGGTGATCAACAGGTAGGCAATAGCGGCCTTTTCGACAGCCAACAGGCGAAATGATTGAATTTTCCCCGACATCTTGAAATGATTGATCCCGTTAACGATTTGATTTTAAATTTTTAAATTTGGGAATACGCGCCCCGGACCTGTCATGGGTACCCGATCGGTACCGACACAACGCTCCCCGGCCACAAAAAAAGACATTATCCGTAAACCGGTTGCATCCATTTTTCGTACGGGGCATATTTGCTTTCGCCTGCCCAGCGAATGCCACGCTTCATGATAGCCAGTGCTTCGGGGACATCAAAATCGGCCGCCACATGACCCAGTGAACTGTAAAAAACGCGACCCTTACCGTAGTATTTTTTCCAGGCCACCGGCATAACAGCACCGTCAATCCAGGCAGCATGGTCGCCATTATATCGGGTAGTGGCCAGCACTTTGACGTTTGGATCGATATGCATGTAATACTGCTCCGAATGCATGTGAAAGTCGTTAAGCCCTTTGGTTACTTCATCGTTGTGATTGGTTATTTTCGCATCATAATCGATAACACCTCCGGGATGAGCCACCCATTGCCCGCCGATCATGAACTGGTATTCGGTATTATCCCTGAAAGCATCGCCCGTGCCACCATGCCAGCCGGCAATGCCGGTACCGTTTTTTACCGCGGCTAACAGCCCCTGCTCCTGCTCCCTGGTGATCTTTCCCATTGTCCAGATTTGTACAACCAAATCTGTTTTTTCCATGAGCGCTTTGTCGAGGTAACAGTCGAGTGAATCAAAAACATCCACAACGACACCTTCACTGCGCATCCAGGGTACAAACAGGTCACGGCACGGTTCAGGTTCATGCCCTTTCCATCCGCCCCAGACGAATATAACCCGTTTTCCATCCAGGGAGGCCCCGGCTGATAAATCCGTATCGGAAGAGAACACATTTGGGGTAACAGCAAGCGCCCCGGCACCAAGCAAGGTCTTTTGAAAAAATCTGCGGCGGTCCATACATTTAGGTATTTGAATGAAGAATGGTTTCAAGATACTATTTTTTTTCAAAATGCTCACGCCATCTATTCAAACACAATAGTTTTACTCCCGTGAACCAGTATACGGTGCTCCGAGTGGAGGCGGACGGCCCTGGCCAGGACCAGCCTTTCAAGGTCGCGACCCTTCCTGATAAGGTCTTTTACCGTGTCCCGATGGGTAATCCGCTCAATATTCTGCTCAATAATTGGTCCCTGGTCCAGCTCTTCAGTTACAAAATGACTGGTGGCCCCGATGATCTTCACGCCACGCTCATAGGCCTGCCGGTATGGGTTACTGCCTACAAAAGCAGGAAGAAAAGAATGGTGAATATTAATGATGTTATTCGGATATTCATCGACGATTTTCGGCGACAGGATTTGCATATAACGTGCCAGAATAATAAAATCAACCCCGCTCTCACGTAACAGGTCCAGCTCTTTATCCTCCTGGAAAGCCTTGCTTTCCGGGGTAATCGGGAAGACATGAAAGGGAATCCCGTACCTGTCGGCTATGGGTTCAAGATCGGGCGAGTTTGATATGATAAGGGGTATGTCAAGTGAAAATTCGCCCATGCTGTTACGCCAGAGAATATCGCGGAAGCAATGATCATATTTCGATACAAATAACGCAGCCCGTGGATTGATGTTGGCAAAATGCAGCTTCCAGAATGCATCAAGATCCGGCACCAGTGCTGCTATCGCCTCTTCTATCCCGTTCTTTGCAATAGTGAAACCACTGATATCCCATGAAACCCTGAGGAAAAAGATGTCGCCGTTGACATCAACATGCTCGTTGAGATTAATAATATTTCCCCCGTTTTCGGAGATAAACGAAGATATCCTGGAAACCAGCCCCTGCCGGTCTGCACACGAAAGAAGCAATATGGCTGTGTTACTGTTATCACTCATCTTTATATACTCTTTATCGCGCCCCGCTGCGCATCATCCCGGGAGGTCAAAATTCATCAATAAATAGTCTTAATTCAAGAAATCTGCCTTTTATTGAGGCCAAAAGACAGTATTTTGTTCAGGTAATACCGGTTTTTTTTTGAAAAGGGACTCAAAACCGGGACTCAAAACACGTCTGTTTCATAGTCTTAAAACCTGTTTTAAGAAAAGTCCCTGGAAAAATACACAACCATTCTGACCGACTGTAATACCAGCCAAAATAAAAATCCGTGAAACAATTTCATAACTTATTTTGAATTATTATCCGCGGTTTAGTATTTTTAAATAAAGTTTAAAAAAATGCAAAAATCCGGCAAAATTACCGTAAAACATTACTTGAATAAACGAGGGAAACCCAAACAATGGAACGGACAGGATTTTTATCCGCTCTATCTGCAAATCATGGTAGCAGGTCAAAAGGCTCAGCTAAGGAGTAAAATCCAGGACTACCTCTTTTCATACCGTGGTTATATCGATCAGCTTTTTGACAACAAAGCATTAGCCGCGCTGGTAAACCGGTTATACCTGTCTGAAGACCTGTTCAGAGACATACGGACAAAAAAGATATTTCCGCTTTCAAATATCCTCAGCGACGAAATACACCTTGTTTCCTCCATTATAGATACATGCAAGCCTTTCAAAAATGAAGATTTCTCGCTAACGAATTTTGGACAGCATATCGATTGTTACCTTAAAGATGTATATACCGTTCTGGACTTTTCGGTGAAACAAAATTACCTGGACGAACTAACCAGGATATTCAATGAGACTTCGAACTGTGAGGACGACCGCAAACTATTCAAACTCACAAATTATTTTATTCATTTCATTAACTGGGACAATATCTTTTGCGATTTTTACGAGATGACTTACGAAATGCTACCCAGCGAGATCAAGTATATTGAAAATCATCTCAGTGAAGACCTGAAAGTCCAGATAAAGGCTTTAATGGCCTTTCATGCGCGTGAAAATTTCCTCAGGCGGTATTTAGACAAAAAGGAGAAAGGGCGCTTCCCTACCGTTAACTATATCGACTGGCTGGATGAAGGCAGGGAGTTTATTTCGAAGGAATTCATTAAAATCTTCGGCAGGCAAAAAGCCATGGACTATATCACCACCCTGGATGCCATCCTTTCACGCCGGTTAGAACCATCGCTGATAATGTAAATCACAAAACTTCGGTTCGGTAATTTCGCAACTCCCGCGCCAGGGTCCGGGGAGCAGGCACATAGTTGGCCAGCTCATTCCAAAAAGCCACAGAATGATTGCGGTGGATGGTATGCACCAGTTCGTGCAGAATAACATAATCGGCCAGGTGACCAGGCAGCCTCATCAGGTGAATATTCAGGTTGATGTTGTTAAGCGAGGAGCAACTGCCCCATCGCGATTTCAGGTTTTTCACATATACCCTGTTTATCGTGAATCCATGCCTGGCCGACAATTCGAATGCCCTTGGTATTAAAACAGACCTGGCTTCGATACGTAAGGTTTCAACAATGGCCTTCCGGATGAAATCCTGGATGGCTTCGTCGGAAATATCGGCCATAGCAGGTACTTTGATAACGGTATGTTCACCGTTGATCCTGAACACCGGGCTTCCTGTTCCCTCCCGGTCAACCCTTATCCGGTGAAACCTCGTCGTTATGATCTCCCCATCACCGAAGAGCCTGGCAGGTTCGGCCGTACGCCTGATCCTGTCCCTTGTCTTTAGTACCCACTCCCGCTTCTCTTCCAGGAAACGTGCTGCATCCTTGTAACTTACGAGCACGGGGATGGTCATCCTGACGTCGCCCGACCGGTTAATCCGTATACTCAACCGCTTTACATTCCTGCGCTTACGGATGATGACTTCCCCGATTTCATTGAAAAAAAATTTTTTTTCTAAACTCATTTATGATGTATACTTCCGCTTAAAGCTTTATATTTATGGCTGTTAAAAAACTAACAATAGATAACCGTTCGCGACTTAAACATTCCGGGCTTAAAATTACAGCTTTGTCTTATTCGCCCCACACTAAGAACCGGATTTTTTGATTAATTTGAAAAACCACCTTATCTGATGATACGAAAAACAGTATACTTTATTTTGTTCCTGGCTGCATTTCCCCAGGGTCAATCCCTTTTTGCCCAGGATGCCTGGAATCTTGAAAAATGTATCACTTATGCCCTCGACCATAATATCCGGATCAGGCAGCAGGAAATCAACACCCGCTATAATGACAATGTGCTTTATCAATCCAAAGCAGATCTATACCCCGACCTGAATGCAGGTGGTTCCTATGGTGCTTCGTTTGGACGGGCCCTCGACCAGACGACTTATGAGTTTACCCAAAACCAGACGGTTCAATCGTTGAACCTCAGCCTCAACTCGTCGGTTACCCTGTTCAGCGGCTTTCAGAAGGTGAACACCATCAGACAGAACGAAATGAATCTCCAGGCCAGCCTGCAGGACCTCGATAAACTAAAAAACGATGTGTCGCTGAATATTGCAGCGGCCTACCTGCAGATACTCCTTAATAAAGAATTGCTGAATGTCGCCAACGACCAGAAAAAAGTCACCACCAGCCAGGTTGATCGCACCAGGGCCCTGGTGGATGCGGGCAGCGTGGCCATGGGAACCCTTCTTGAGATGCAGTCGCAGGAAGCCGCAGACGAAGTCAGGGTGGTCAATGCCCAAAATAATCTCGACATCTCCTATCTCACCCTCACTCAATTGTTGGAACTCGACTCAGCCGGAAATTTTTCCATTGTTATTCCTGAAATTCCTTCCGTCGACGAGAGCGCACTACTGCTCCCGGTTGAAGACATCTACCGGCAGGCCCTGGCAAATCTGCCCGAGATCCAAAGCTCCCGTTACCAGCTGAAGAGTTCTGAAAAAGGTCTCGACATTGCCAAAGGAAGCCGCAGTCCGCGCGTCGGCCTCTCCGCTTCATACGGCACCGGTTACTCCGATATCAGGCAACTGGTGACCGGAACGACCCTCGACACCACCGTTATCGGCTATACCACCGGCGGGGAGAATGTGTTTTCAACCTACAACAAGACCAGCATGGGCCCTTACCCGCTCAAAAATCAGCTGAAAGATAACGCCAGCACAAGCGTCTTCCTCAATGTTTCGATGCCCATCTTCAGCAACTTCCGAATTAACAATAATATCAGCAATGCAAAATTAATGGTCGAGAATTCAAAGCTCGATCTCGAAAACCAGAAAAAAATCCTGTACAAACAAATCCAGCAGGCTTACGCCGACGCAAACGCCGCGCTGAAAAAGTACCGATCATCAGAAAAAGCAGTTGCCTCCATGCAGGAATCCTTCAAATATACCAAGGAGAAATACGAAGTTGGCCTGGTGAATGCGGTTGACTTCAATGTGGCACAAAGCCAGTATATCACCGCACAGTCCGACCTCCTTCAGTCGAAATACGATTACATTTTTAAAACAAATATTCTGAATTTCTATATGGGTCTTCCCATAAAACTTGATTTCTGACAGTCCGATCCTTTCCTGCTTTTTTCATTAACGGTAAAGGCAACGAACGTCGAAATAATATTCTGTTAACGGCCAATCAACATCAAATAACCGAAATCAAAAGAACCATGAAATCAAAAAAGTTAGTCCGGTATATTCTCATCCTGGTAGTCATCGGGATAATCGTCCTTCTTGTCGGAAAAAAGAAAGGCTGGTTCGGAAGTGAGCTCCGTATCAAAGTTGCAACAGAACAGGGTAAAGACCGCGACATAACAGAAATAATCACCGCCAATGGTAAAATCCAACCCGAAACCGAGGTAAAAATCAGTCCCGACGTTTCAGGCGAAATTGTTGAACTTGATGTGAAAGAAGGTGACACCGTGAGCAAGAATGACTTCTTACTTAAAATCAAACCCGACAACTATATCTCTGTCCGCAACCGGTCCGAAGCCACCCTGAATTCAACCCGGGCCCGCCAGACGCAGGCCGAAGCCCAGCTGGAACAGGCAAAGCTTGAATTCAACAGGAAGAAAAAACTGTGGGCACAAAAAGCCATCTCCGAAGCCGAATTTGAACAGGCCGAAACGGGCTATAATTCGGCATTGGCAGAAAAAGAAGCCGCCGAATATTCGGTAGCCAGTGCGGCGGCATCCCTCAAGGAAGCTGAAGAAGATCTCAAAAAGACCTCGATATATTCCCCCATGGACGGGACGGTCTCTATGCTCAATGTGGAGCTTGGTGAACGCGTGGTTGGTACATCACTGATGTCCGGAACCGAGATCCTCCGGATTGCCGACCTCAACCGTATGGAAGTCGAAGTAGAAGTCAATGAGAACGATATTGTGCGCGTACAGCTCGGCGATACAGCCCTTATTGAAGTAGATGCCTACCTGGGCCGTAAGTTCAGGGGAGTGGTTACCGAACTGCCTGTATCGGCAAATACCTCCGGACTGGCCACCGACCAGGTTACCAACTTCAACGTAAAGATCCTGCTGCTGCACGATTCATACAAAGACCTTATCTCACCCAAAAACCCCACTCCATTCAGACCCGGCATGTCTGCCACGGCCGATATTCAGACATCACGGAAAAACGATATCTTCTCCATCCCGATCCAAGCCGTTACTACCCGTCCCGACACCTCGAATGCAGTCACCGATTCAACCTTGCTCTCTGAAAATGGCGAAGGGAATAACAAAAAGAATGATCTCGTCGTTGTATTTGTAGCTAAAAACGATACGGCAAAACTGAAGGTGGTAACAACAGGCATACAGGACGATGCCTTCATCGAGATCAAATCGGGCATCAATAAAGACGATGCCGTTGTTATAGCTCCATATTCTGCCATTTCGAGGAAATTGAAAAACAACACCCTTATCGAAGTTGTTGATATGAAAGAACTATTCAAAACGGAACAGAAGTAACGAAGCGGGAGAACAATAATGAGTCTGATCCTGAATCTTGATACGGCCACGCAGGTTTGTTCGGTGGCCCTGGCTGAGGATAATAAAATTATTGCACAACGAGAGAACAGCGAAGGAAGAAATCACGCGGCTCTTCTTACAACCTTTATTGAAGACGTACTCGAAGAGG
>DASQZK010000599.1:0-2791 GCA_035638735.1 Bacteroidales bacterium | reverse complement strand
AGGCATTCGCAAAGTTTTTCCAGGAGCATCCCCGGTATTCCACAGTAGAAGATATTCCCATAGAAGAACTTTCTAAAATTGTTAAATATCATATTCTTCAGAATCCCTGGAGTAAAAACCAGCTTATGTCTCTTGATGTCTGGGGCTGGATTGATTCTACAGATGTCAATAATAGTAAGCCCCGGGGGTTCAAGCGGGAAACGCTTTTACTTGAAAAAAATAAAAAATATGGTGTTGAATACGGGACCAAACGGAGCATTCACATAGTAGACTCCACTGAAACCGCATGGCACCGGATCGTGATAACCGATTCCAGGAAATATGCACCTATATTTTATAAAGACTATTTTGATATTTATAAACTCACATCCAGCGATTACGAATTCTATTTTGGTCGGCCTATAGGAAGTTCATCTGATATTTACTTTGCAGGAGCCCGGATCATGGGTGATGAGATCTTCGCTGAAAACGGTTTCGTTTACAAAGTTGATATGGTTGTTGATCCATTGGAAAATGGATATGAAATTTTAAGTTCAGGAGACGGAGAACATTCCTACAAGAAATTTCTGGGACTCATTAATAATTTCCCCGAGTTTACATACAATGAACAAAAAACGTTGGATCAACCCGGTGCCGACCAGGGGCTTGCCGTGGATTCATTATTCGATTTAGGTTTTCCTGATCTGAATTTTAATTTGGCTGCTGAAGAAACCTCTTCACCGCCCGGAACCCACGGCCTTCCCGATAATGTTACTATCAGGTATCATCATGGGTTGATTGCCCCGACTGATAAAGCCTATGATGATTTCATGGCTGAATATATGGAGGGTCCTAAACAATGGGGCAGTATTGAGAAAGCTGATTACCGGATTCAGAAGATTGTTGCCAGGAGCCAGCTGAGTATCAATCCGGTATATCCCACCGATTTTAATCATGGTTTTTATAATGGTGAACTTGACTACATAACAGTAGATCCGGCTACCATTGTAGAGAAGACATTTGCCAGCAACTGTACATTTATTGGTGTGGATAAGATGGTTGTACCAAGAGCTTTCAAAGCGGTGACAGGTCCGATCTATCTTCAGAGAGGCTATAAAAACATAATGTATGCCATTGAGGCCAGCGGCCTTTTACCTGCATTGAAAAAGCCGGATGCTGATTACCAGTTTTTTGTTGAATCAGATTTTAATACGGGCCAGGATTCTTCATTAACGCATGAGATCAAAAACGGAAAGGATGTCTTCCTGATCTGGAATCGCAAAGGCGTTCCCCGTAAGAGTTATGAATTGTCAATAAAAGATATGAGAAACCTATTGATGAATCATATCGCTATTTCAAGACCAAAGGGAATTGCCCGTAAAGAATTTATTAAAACCCTGGCGGGTAATTACATTATTTATGATAATGTTACCGGAGTAGTTTCAGGTCCTTCGGCATCAACCGAAGGTTACCAGGGAGTTGTTCGCGAATCATTCGTTCCGGAACAGATAAGTACTAATGCCGACAACGGGACCACATTTGACATACCGGACTGGTTTCAATTCAGTCCCACCTCAATATACCAAAGGATACTGAATTCATATCCGGCCTTTTATAATCTTCTTTTAAAGGCGGGTTATGCCGATCAGGGGAATAATCGCATCACCTTTATTGGCGATAATGATATATATACGGTATTTGCCCCCACCGATTTAGCTATTGCTGAGTCTGGTGCAGATACGATGCGTATTTCCTCATTGCGCAGTTTTCTAAAAATGCATTTCATACGAGGGAACATGATGTTCACCGATGGAAACTTACCGGATGGATATTATGAGACACTTAGAACAGATGAATCGTCAACTCCTTTCAGCACGGTGTTTACAAAAATTCATATTTCTCCCGGCATTGATGAGATCAATTTTAAAGCCGGTGATGGGACTACTTATCTACACATCGAAGAATCTGATAGCACCAATATACTGGCAGGTCGGTATACCGGGCAGGGAACCGGCATATATAAGGATCTTATTTATAACGGTGTTATACATACCCTTGATAAGGCATTGGTTCATGATCAGCTCGACACGAAGTAGGCAGATTAATTACTGTATTCGAATTTAAACCTAAGGTTTTTTGAAATATGAAAAACAATAAAAAGGCAATTCTTTTTCTAATTCTTGCCATGGTGAGTTGGATGAGTGTATACTCTCAGCAAAAGGCCATTATAAGGGGAAGGGTGATTGATAAAGATAACAATGGTCCGGTTATAGGTGCCAACATCATTGAATATGATGAAGATAACCGGATTGTAAATGGTACCATTTCCGATGTCAATGGTGACTTTGTACTTGAAATGAAGAACAGGGGCGATATTATAAGGGTCAGTGTTATCGGTTATGAAACCAGAGAAGTTAAGGTCGTTACTACCGGGGCCATGACAATAAAATTAGCTTCATCCACGACAGAACTCGATGAAGTAACAGTTACGGCAACACAGAAATCGAATGTAAGCCTGACAAATATCGCCGACCGTGATGTTGCTTCCTCAACGGTAAAAGTGGATCTTTCTGAAATGAACGACATTGGTGTTCTTTCAGCCTCCGATGCTCTCCAGGGAAAGGTGAGCGGACTGGATATCATCAGTGCATCGGGCGATCCGGGATCAGGATCACAGCTGGTTATCCGGGGGCTAAGTTCCATGGGAAATAATAAGCCTCTCATTGTAATCGATGGTATTCCCCAGTCCAAAGTGTCTGACAATTTTGATCTTAGTTCTGCCGACAGTGAAGACATAAGTAACCTGGTGAAT
>DASQZK010000598.1:0-2599 GCA_035638735.1 Bacteroidales bacterium | reverse complement strand
TACGCTAACGGCTGTGTTAGGGAGTGGTTTCCCTTGGGCATCACTGATCTCAACCGAAGAAACTGGTGAAAGCGGGAGTCCTGCTGTAGTGGATTGAGGCTGCTGGATAAGCTTGAGGGTGAAGTTGCTTGCAATATCCTCGAATACGGCCTTAATATTTTTATCGTGATCCACCCAAAGGGTGTCCGGGTTTTTTGTGCCGGCCAGGTCGCCTTCCCATCGATTGAAGAGCCAGCCTTTAGCAGGCTCAGCCGTGAGCTTTACTGTATGCGTTTCCGCCAGCAGGGCATTGCGGGCAGTAGACGTCTTCCGCCCGGTTGGCGGATGTGTTTTTCCCGGGAGAAGTTCTTGGGACGACGGGATAATGGACATGGGGGGATGCCGGCGGTTTTGGCTGACTTCGGATACCTGTTGTGCGTTGGAAGCGGACGTGCTTTCAATATTCTCTGTGATGACGCGTCCTTCTCCTTCAACCGTAATAACCAAGGTATAGGCGCTCTCTACGAAGAGGGCCGTAATCGTTTTACGACTGTCCATGAGCAGAGAATCCGGATTTCTTATACCGGTATAGTCGCCTTCCCATCCCTGAAAAATCCATCCCTGCGCCGGACGGGCTTCAATTTCAACTTTAGACCCTCGCAGGTATTCATCGGATGGCGGACTTACGGTGCCTGCATCGGCAGGGCGGGCGGAAATTTCCAGATGGTAGACGCCGGGCAGCGATGATTCGATGGAGGAATTCGTTGAATCGCAGCTTAATAAGAAAGGGACAGCAATGGATGCTATGGTAATCCGGAAATATCTCATTTCCATCCGTTAAATGATCTCTCTTGTGATTTTTGGTCCTGCCAAGCTGGGAGGCTAATATATCGACTCCGTTTTAATATATAAGGACAAAAAATACACCGGATAAATTAAATAATTTTAATGATTTGCCCGTACCGTTATAACCCTATGGCGATAAATTACTTAGTTCATCATATAGGGAATAGGTGGAATTAACCATTGAAACTGGAAAGACTTTAAAATCTGTTTTGTGGATTATTATAGCAGTCTTGTTGAGATATTTATCTCGAGGCTGCCCTCAGCCCCCGATCTCGACATTTACCGTTTAGTTGAAGCGCGGTGTATAACGTTGTGTATTGATGTGTTGTAACACACATATAATGAAATAGGCTATGGGCGAAATTTTAAAAAAGCGTTTAAAGCAGGTCTCTTTTCGCAGCGTGGAGGAGGAAGCAGTGCTGAACCTGCTGGTAACTTCCTATTACCTGCGTATGGACCTGAACGAAATGTATTCCGGGCATGGATTAACCATGGGGCAGTACAACGTGCTGCGCATTCTAAAAGGGGTATACCCGGAAGGGCATGCACGTTGTGGTATCATCGACCGAATGGTGGAGCCGGCGCCGGATTGACACACCTGTTGGACCGATTGGTCAAAGACGGCTATGCCCGTCGTTACCGCTCCGAGGAGGATGTCCGCAAGTCTATGGCCTGTATTACGCAGAAAGGATTAAGGAAACTGAAGGAGATGCAGGAAGACATGAAAGACTTCAGCAAGTCATTTGGAGAGCAGCTGCAGAAGGAAGAGTGCCGGCAGCTATCACGGCTGTGTGAAAAAATCTATGCAGATCGGGTAGAGTAATTTTTTCCTAAATATGTGTTGCAACACTTATAAGCATAACCCCGGGTAATCCCACACCCGTCAGGACAGAAATATCACATCTAACCTATTAAACTAGCTAAATAAACTTTATGTGGAACATGCTACTAAAAACGGATAACAATATTTCTACCACGTATTTTACGTCTGACCCTGGGCCTGGTACTGTTTCCTCACGGCGCCCAGAAACTATTGGGGTGGTTTGGGGGAAACGGTTTCGCCGGAACCATGGACTTTTTTACAGGGGTTCTTGGGATACCCGCTTTTTTTGCTTTACTGGCCATCATTACGGAATTCTTCGGTTCCCTGGCCCTTATAACCGGCACTCTGACCCGGTTTTGGGCCTTGGGTATGACGATCTTAATGATCGTGGCTGCCTGGATGAATCACCTGCAACATGGTTTCTTTATGAACTGGATGGGGCAACAATCGGGTGAAGGATTTGAGTATCTTCTTTTGGTTATTGGTATCTCGCTGGCCCTGTTCTTGTTGGGTGGCGGGAAATGGTCGGCAGATCGTTTTCTGAGCTCAAAAGCATAAGTGCTCCATAGCGTAAGCGGGAGCTTGTGATCAAGCTTAATAACGCCCGGTTCCTGGCAACCGTTGAACGATCGTTTGACGGTTGCCTTTTTAATCTTATAAAATGGTCGCTCCCCACCGGCTATTCCCACCGGCTATTAACGACTAAACCATTTATCCATACATTGAAATTGATAGAAGAAGGAGCCATTGTGAAAGAACCTAATATTAAAATTCGGCGCAGTAAGGATCGGGGTCTTGAGAATTTCGGCTGGACCGACAACTGGATGACCTTTTCGTTTGCCAATTATCATGATCCGGAGTGGATGCACTTCGGTCCGATTCGGGTGATCGTGGAGAATCATATTCAACCTCACCAGGGCTTTAGGGCCCACCCTCACCGGGATATGGAGA
>DASQZK010000597.1:0-14958 GCA_035638735.1 Bacteroidales bacterium | reverse complement strand
TCCGGGCGGGTGATGAGGGAGTTGTTACAGATGAAAAAAATTGATTTACATCTTCTTGAACAGGCATAGGAAAGTTGAGAGCAGTTTACTATGCTGAAATCATTGGATGTTTTTTTATTTGCTTCCACCGTTCAACAGCATTCAGATAATTTCTTGTATGAGTTACCTGTAACGGTAGATAAAGGTATTGATTTTGTCGCAGAAGAATTCAGGATCCTGGAACATAATGGCATGACCGGCTTTGGAGGAAACAACAAACTGTTTTTCATTGGTGTCGATCCGGTTGAAGATTTCAGTTCCAAGTTCGCTGGGACAGACAAAGTCATATTTGCCCCAAAGCAGGAGTGTGGGCTTGTTGATTTTATAAAGTAAAGTAGAAAAACCGGTCTTTTCGAGATTCTCGTTTATGTCGGCATGCTTAGAATACAGGTAGTTAAACAACATGGATGTTACCGCCCAGTCTTCCTTCACAATCAACCCGGTAAAATCTGAAAAACCGATATGTTTCACCTCCGGAAATAAGTTCTCAGCGTCGGAAGCGAACGATTCCAGTTTTTTAGCTTCTTCCATGGTGTTGATGGAAGGATGGGCCAGGCACCATGAAATTATGGGCTCCCATTTTTCAGTATTCAAATTTGCGTCCATTTGTTCCCGGCCTAAGTTGAGCAACATCTCCCTGGTCAGCCGGTTATTCAGTGGATAGTTATGACTGGCATCGGCCATGATCCATCCGTTGACCATCGACCGCAGGGTATCCTGCGTCATAAAGGATGCAGCGATCATCCCTCCAAAACTATGACCGAGGATGAAGACTTCCGAATTCTGGCCGTATCTGGCTTTCAATGTTTCAATTACTTTTTTCAGATCGTTCGTCATTTTTGACAGGGTCAGATTTTTTCCATTGTTGTTCCCCTGTGAAGCCCCGGCATTCCGCTGGTCCCAGTAGACCACGGCAAATTTGTCCTCGATATGATTAGATATATAGTCTGTATTGTAGATGTATGCACCGCCGCCGGGTCCGCCATGAACAATAACCAGAAACGTACCGCTTGCCGTATTACCTTCGACAAGGACCCTCATTGAAGCCCCTTTGTTATCGAGGTAAAACGTGTCTGACACATTTGTTCCGATGGTTATTTCTTCCTTCTGACAGGCGACAGCCATTATCGCTAACAAGGCTATTTTCAGGATTGTTCTCAACGTATTTTGCTTTTTATTTTACAGCTTCTTTTAAGAAAAGACCCGGGTGTAAAAATCAGCCCGGCTTCCAGAGCAGGCCTGAGGTAAATAGTACTGTTGTATGGCAGCATTATAAGCAGGTTACCTTTCAGGTATAACGTATATGGTTTTGAATAATTGACTTTCAGATCGTATCCCAGACCTCCGCCAATAGAAAACAGAAGATACGTGTAACCGGCATGCTTTTCAATGGTGACCAATCCGGAATCATTGACCCTGTAGGTTGTGCCTCCCAGGTAGGTCCGGCTGAGTCCGGCCTCAGGTGAAAATTCAATCATGAATCCGTTTGACCTGGTTCTGCGGATTAAATAGCCCAGTGTTGGATAGATGTTATCATGAAAATCGGGATGGTGATACCAGCCTGCATTCAGGGTAATAAACCGTTCTATCTTCAAACTGGGATGACGGTCGCCCTTTCTTGCTTTATCCAGATTAACAATCTCTGTCGGAAATTCGATACCCGTCCGAATCCCGGGATAAATAACCGAACTATTGTAGGCCAGTTTTACATTTGCAGATCTTCTTTCGGTGCCCTGTTTTTCCAATGACTGGGCTGATAGTATGCCCGGGAAGATGAGAACAATAATTAAAAGGCCGGATTTCAGCATAGCTTTTATTTTGAACAGGCATTTTCAGCATTGGTTTATAATAAAACCTTGTCAGGCCAAAGAGGTTTAAAACGATGTATTAATATCTCCATATTGTGTTTCTCATGTTGTGGATATAATTCCGGAATTATCACCAGAAGTGGTCATTTGTAAACATCTTCAATATCTAATGACTGCATCAGAGGAAAAGCCGGTCGCTAATAGTAATACTACGCCGATATCACTTTGTCCCTTTCCTGATCTTATTAAATCCTATTCTAACGCCCAGGGTAACAGCCAGGCCGGGTTCAGGATTACCGAATGCTTTGCTGAGGTGACTAAAATCATCTGCATACAAAGGTTTCGAAATGCTCAGGTAGGGCTCGGTGACAAGCCAATCGTTAGCCCGAAACTTCCACGTCATTTTGAGTCCGGGTACAAAGCCAACCACGCTCCTGTAGTTTACGAGCCTGTCGTGATAAAATAGCGGGTATCTCATATATGCCAGTCCGCTATAAAGGCTGAAATGAATTTTATCGTAAGTCAACGTATTAAAATACTGGCGCACTTCAACAGCGATCTCTCCACCGGTGGCTGGAGGGAATCCCCGGATGACGGATGAAATAAAGCCGGCGCCACCCCAGAAGTTCACGGTATTAAAATCTGAGAATGGCAGTTCGTAACTGGCAATACCTTCGAATGAAAGGGCGATCAGGCCGTTGTCTGGATACGGGGTGAAGATGACGTCGGCGGCGAGGTGGTTTGAGATAAGAGCCAATAACAGGATGATGAGTAAACGTCGCATAATAATTGGTTTAATTATCGTCTTTTTTAGTTCTTAACATTTTGTATTTCAACGTCCTATCGTTTGTGTAAGAGGATATTTCAAAACCCGTCATCATTTGATTGATAATTACAGAATAAAAATGACCGGCTTTTTATGCCCATAAATCCCCTGGCAGAATTTGCTTTACGTTAGTTGGTAGTTTCGTGATTTAGCAGTATGGCTTTTTACCTTTTAATTCCATTGCGGGCAAACCAGCGGTCCTGGTAAATAAGATAGAATGATAATTTAATTGATTTTCAGTTTATCTTAATCATAAAGCGCGAAAAAGTATCATTTTATACGTTTTTTTATTTCGCTGACATACAAATAATGTCCTTTCATTTAGTTTGAGTGCTTACAACATTTGACTGAAATGTCGTTGCAGTGGCTTAAAAATAGTGGGTTGTTAGGCGGGTATTCGTCAAAAGCCAGGAACCGGTTTAGGTACTTACAAGTAGGCAAAGCATGAAAAGCTGAGACAGCAAAGTGGTTGTAGAATGGGGCATTGGAAGCGTGTTGATAACTTTTCGTCAAAATGCGGGTTAGTGGGTGCCGAGATTGGGGCGCTGAAGCGATTGAGGGGTGTGGTGTGCAGGACGGTGGGGGAGGGTCCCGCCCTGCTACAAAAGTCGACCAAAAGCTATCCCCTTCCCATGCCCGAATTTCAGCGTTCTGAAAACCTTGATGGCATTTTTCCCAAAAGACTTAACACAGGCATCCTAATTACTCCATTTATCGCGTGTCTCCGGAATCGCTTTTCCCCGGGTCACTTCCCGGGGATGCGTAACATGAATCAATGAATCCATTTTAGCCACAACGCCTGCGTATGCCGGATCTTCGGCCAGGTTAACCTGTTCATGCGGATCGTTCACTTCGTCATACAGTTCACGTCCTTTATTTCCGTAGTCCCATTCGGTGAATCGATATGTTTCCGTACGCACGGAATAGCCGGGACCCCGTTCTACCTGGGTGTAAGCCGGGTGATCCCATTCGGCAGAAGGATTGTCCAGGAGGGGTTCCAGGTTGTAACCCTGCAGGTCGTCGGGTGGGGTAAGACCGGACAGACCGGCCAGGGTGGGGTAGATGTCAACAAGTTCAACGATACGGCTGCACATCTCACCGTTTTGTTTAGAACCCGGTACGGAGATGATCAGCGGGCATTTGGCCGATTCTTCAAACAGGCTTTGTTTGAACCAGAGGCCGTGTTCGCCCAGGTGGTAACCATGATCGCTCCAGAACACGATAATGGTGTTGTCGCCTAGACCGAGTGAGTCGACGGCATCGAGCAGCCGGCCGATCTGGGCATCAACAAACGAAATAGCGGCATAATAGGCCAGTTTGCTTTGACGTGCTTCATCGTGCGTTACGCCGAAATACGGCCAGGGTTTGGTAGAGGCCAGTGCGAGTCCGGGATATTTATCTTTAGTTTCCTGGCTAATCACCGGTAATTGCATGTCGCCGAGAGAGTACTGATTGAAATATTTTTCCGGGGTTATCCAGGGACAGTGTGGTTTGTAGAATCCTGCTGCGATAAAGAATGGTTTATCCTTATGCTCGCTAAGCAGTTTAATAGCCTGGTTGGCGACCTTGCCATCGGTATGCTGCACATCCGTCCCTTCCGGATCGGAGTACCACGCCAGGGCAGAGCCGAGTCCGCGTTTAGGCGTATAATTCATCACATCTATCTCCAGGGCTGTTTTGTCCATGCCTGCCGGATTATACCTTTCCGTCCAAGATGCCCGGTCGTCGAGGCCGTTGGTGCCGATATCACCCGGATTCCCGTAGTGGTACATCTTACCGACACGCGCCACGTAGTAACCGTTGTTCATGAACATCTGCGGAAGGGTAACCACGTCGGGCAGGCCCTGCCTGAAATGGTAGTGTAGTTCGAACACCCTGGTCGAATCGGGACGCAGGCCGGTGAGTAGCGATGACCGGCTGGGGCTGCACAGGGGGAACTGGCAGTAGGCATGGTCGAAGGCTACACCATTCTCTGCCAGGCGGTCGATATTGGGCGAGTGAACCTGTGGGTTACCGTAACAGGCCAGGTCGTTGTTCATGTCATCGACGGCTATGAAGAGCACGTTCATTGGTTTGTCGGGTTTCTTCGCGGAACAGGAACCAATAACCAGGACTGATGGTATTAACAGGGATTTAATCAGAATATCTTTCATAGGTTGGTAGTTTTTTATACTGGTGAAGGTAAAAAATCTTGCTCATTTTGAAAAAAGTGTAATAAGTACTACTCTTTTATCATCAACAGGCGTTTTATGGTTATTTAAAAATCGCCAATACCGTAAGCCAGCGATAAACCAATAAAGGCTGTATTTCCCTTAAATATTTTATTCTTATGACTCGTAATGAAATTGTAACCGGCTTCGAGCTTCAGGCTGAGGTAGGATTTAATACGGGTATTACCGTAGTAAAACGGGTAACCATAACCGTATCGGTTTTTCGTCTCAAATTCGGTTATTTTTAATTCCGTATGAATACCAGGGCCACAAATAAACGAGTTATAAACTTTAACCTCTTCACCTTCACTGGAAGAGTCAAACCGGTTACTTTGAATATTCGATCCACCCAGTGTCAGTAAAGGGGCAAGATGAAACCGGTCATTTCTTATAACGAAAATACCGGTCATGAGTCCAGCATCAACATAGGAGAAGCTTTCCCCGCTTTCAAAGTTCATAGTATTGTTACCGTTATATGCAACAAATGGTTTGTTAAGTTGCATTCCCCCTCCGTGAAGGTATAGTGATACAAATACCTTCCTTATTTCTGCATCCAAACTGAGATTTACAACAGCATTGGGTGAAAAATACTCTTTCAGGTAACCGGTAGTTTGAACATATGATGCCCCGGCAGAATAACTCATGGAGGCTTTTAGTGGTACATCAGGCATATAGTTTTTCAGGAAATTATCATAATCCGAGTCTTTATAACGTTCCTGGAAAGCTTTGAACTCCTCGGCATACCTCTTATTAACCTGACCTACTGCTATATAATGGATGAATATCGTGAGCAGTTCTGTACCTTCCGGATCCAGGCCTGCCTTTTCAATTTCCTGCTCGATCTTGTCACTGTTATCAGCAATTTGTTGAAAAAGCCTTTGGTGTATATCAAATGCATCGGGATAACAAAGGGCTTTTATATCATGCCTGTATTGCCTGGCTTGCTGAAGCCATTTTTCATATTCGGAAGTCAGGCACAGAATAAAGAGTTCTTCATTGAAAGTAAAAGGTTCACAGTCCTTATCAATCGTAATAGTCTGCAGATAGTAATAAATATCAAGTGCCTTTTCCTTATTCCCGTTTTGCAGACTTTTTATAAGAAGTTTTTTCCCGTTGTTAACATACAGTTCGGTGCTGTCAACGTACGATTTGATTTCATTACCTATCTGGGCTTTTAATACTGAAGTGATTAATGATAAGAATGACAGTGTGAGGACGATCTTGGTTTTCATAAGGGTAGAGATGTTTTGTACCTGTAATTTTGAATCTGTTCAGAAAAGTTTGCCAATTTTTGTAAGGAAGCGCCTCGAGGCACATCTCGATAACATACGGGGTGCATTACCGGACAGATTTTAATATTGATCAAATAATATGCTGGTATATTACTGTAATTCATATCTTTACAAGGCAATTCGATTTCGTGTTTTATATCCTATACGATTTGCCTATTGTAATATCTAAGTTAATAGATTCGATGTAATAATTATACATTATTCACAAAAAAGCAGCATTTTTTAAACCAAATTGAACGGTGCAATGAGAACAATTAAATTCGTGTTTGGTATTATTCTCCTGGGTTATTTTGGAACGGCAACATTTTCCCAGTTCTCCGGTCAGGATTCACGGGACAAAGTATTGGAGGAATTCACCGGCATGACAGCAGGTTGGCAACACGCCGACAACAGCAATGATACCACCAAACCGTTGCCTTATTATTCAGAGGATGCCAGGTATATTTCATCTCACATGAGAGGACTGGAACTGGCCGGTCGCGATAATGCGCTGGCAAACTTTCAGAATGGCATCAATATGGGCGGTCAAATCGATTCTTTTGAAATTTTGCAGATGAATGATTCAGAGGATTTGGCAACCCTCTTGTGCAAATACCAGGTTACCATCGGCAGAACCACAGTTATCGGCAAAAACCTGATGGTCCCGAAAAAATCCGGCAGCGTCTGGCGTAATATTATGCATATGACCGTGATTTGAAAATGAAAAAACCTTATCAATTACACACCATTCCCCGCACACGTATCGCAACATTCGATATATATGCTGTCGGAATGCAAAAGCACCATGTACCTGCTTTGCTCGAGTTCGATGTGACTGACAGCAGGAAGAAAATAAGGGAACTGAGGCGAAGCGGTGAGAAAATCTCGTTTAATGCCTGGCTGCTGAAGGTTATCGGCAAAACACTGGAATTGCATCCCGTCGTTTCTTCATATCTTAAAAACAAAAAGAGTCTGATTACTTTCAATGATATCAATATTTCGATAATGGTTGAAAAAGATGATGGGGATAAGAAAGTACCCATACCGCTTGTCTTAGAAAAAGTTAATGAAAAAAGTATCACAGAGATTACTACTGAGATTGAAAAGGCCAGGCAGCTGGAATTATCAAAAGAAGACATTGTTTTAAACAGAAAGTCTCAGAGATATGAGCGGATATATTACCGGCTGCCCGAATCTTTAAGGCGTGTATTCTGGCGCTACCTGCTCCGGCATCCGCATTCAGCCTACAGAATGATGGGGAACGCAGTCGTGACCTCTTTGGGACCGGTTGGGAGGATTAATGGCTGGTTCATTCATAACACGGTTCATCCGGTTTCTTTTGGTGTAGGATCGGTAATAAAAAAGCCTGTAGTTGTTAATGATGAAATTAAAATACGGGAGATTCTGAATATGACGGTACTGTTTGATCACGATGTGATTGACGGAGCTCCCATGGTTAGGTTTGTAAATGACCTGACAAAGTTTATTGAGAAAGATAATTAGTGTCTACAAGAAAAGGCCGGGATTTGTGCTTTGGAGAATTTTCCGAAGACTAATTATGTAAGAAAACAGACCATATCATTCCCTTTTGAATTAAATAATCTTCAGACCACTGACGATGTAAAGATCAACTAATTTTGTACATTTACAGTTCCCCGTCATTAAAGGTAACAGTGAATGCAAATCAGGCTTAAGACAGGAAGTAATCAGGTATCTGGTTTGATGATGTTATTAGTTAACATTTACTGGATATGGGATAACTTGCATTTATTATACCTGTATCATTTAACAGAAATTTTATTTCTTTTTATCTTCCCTGACTGGACTTTAATCATAAGCGCCCTGGCCGGTTTAACAGGCATTGTTATCAGCTTTATAGTTTTAATGGGTAGATTGAGAATCAGCACAGGAATTATTTATAATTCACTAATTCTGCTAATAGCCGGTATATTGAAAATCATTGCCGTTTAATTTGACGATTTACAGATGATGCAGCCTGAACCAACCCCTTTATCTGAACTGCTCGGATTAATCTTGTTTTTAGGATCTGTAACCTTCATTGCAGGTACACTTTTCCAGATAATTATTCTTATTAAGAACAGAAAAAGCATCCTGAGCATTTTCGCTGTTGTGACCATTACCCGTTTGATGACAATCACCGGTTCCTTCTTTATCTGGGCCTATTGGCCGTTTACCTTCGATACCATGTTCCTTTTCGTATTTCTGCCGGCCGTTTTGCCTGAAATGATTTTCAGTCCCTTGCTCATAAAAATCGTTGGTAAAGCACAAAGCCAAAGAGAGATTAGCGGCAGATAAAATAATGAATCAGGGGGGGGGCATTTTTAATGAATGATCGATATTCATTACCTTAGCAAACAAAAAATCAGATTCCCTTTTAAGGAAAACTGTAATACCCGGAATTTGGAATGGAAAGTCTTCTGAAAATATGGTTCAACCGCAGGTTCCCTCAAAATTATATCATCCAAAATCCTTTTCGGGGTTCGGCGATCCTGGCTGTTTTTACCTTTGTTTTCGCCATTGCTTACCAGCCGTTGCATTCCCATGCCTCCGCTTCATTAAGTTATGGCGTAACCATGTCCCTTTATTCAGTTTTAGCTGCAATAGCGGCTTTGATATTTATTTTCCTTATCAGGTCTATTCCTTATTTTTCCGGTCTGAAAGAATGGACACTTAGTAAGGAGCTTCTTGCGATTATCATTATCCTGGCAGGTATGGGAACTGGTATTTACCTTGCTGCTTTTTTGATTGAACCACCTGCTCCGCGCTGGAATATTGCCACGTTTTGGGATTCATGCAAGAATGCCTTCCTGGTTGGTATTCTTCCCTTTTCATTTTTTACGATCATCAATCTTAACCGTCTTCCCGGCCGATACCAATTTATGCAGGACACACCAGCCGATAGCCCTGGAAATGAACCGCCATTTCCCGATAAATTAATTCAGATTGAATCCAGCCTGAAAAAAGAACGGCTGACCTTTTATCCCGATCAGTTTTTATATGCTGAATCGGACGGCAACTATGTGGTGTTTCACCTTAAAGAAGAGAAAGGGGAGCGAAAAAAGATCATCCGTAATTCCATCTCTGAAATCGAGGAGCAGCTTTCAGGATACCCGGCCTTTGTGCGTACCCACCGTTCCTTCATAGTGAACATAAAAAAGGTAAAAAAGAAACAAGGCAATGCTTCCGGCTACCGTCTGACACTTGAAGATGTGCAGGAATCGATTCCGGTATCGAGAAACAATATAGATAAACTAAAGGGTCTTCTTGAATTTTCCGGATGAAGAACCTATGTGACACTGATTACTTTATTGCTGCTGATATGTGGCAGGGGAAATTACCGGGATCAATATACCGATATAAACGGTGCAAGTTGGAAGTTGTTGTTTTTTCCTTCTCCAGGCAGGTAGTCTTTACATCATTTGACTGAAATAAGGTTGCAGTGAGTTATAAAATTTTGGTTTCTGACAGTGCATTCGTCAAAGAATGGATAACCGTTTTGAGTATATATTGTTGTTGAAGGAGATCTTGGTTGGAATCTAAAATGTCCGAATAATGTGGTTTCCAAACATTGTTGATAACTTCTCGTCAAAATGTGATTAAAGGGGGTTCGAGATTGGGGGTGCTGAAGCGATTGAGGGGTAAGGAGAGCCGGATGGCGGGGGGGGACCCCACCCAGCTAAAAAAGCTCCAAAAACCAAAGCCCCTGCTCATGCTAAAATTATCCGATCAATCCGAATTATCCCATCCTGTAAAACTATATCATCACTTAATTCCTCATCCATTTCTTTGTCATTCAACACAGATTTTTGTCACTCATCACAGCCATTTATACAACCCATGTCCCCTGTAACAAATCCTTGTTAAGTATCACAGAATTTTGGCTGCTGATAAAGACTTTCGTCACTTTGTGTACATAATTATTAATCTATAAAACAAAAAGTTATGGCACGCTTGGTTGGGTCTTTAGAAAAAATCCTTTGTATGGTTACCGGCGCATTTTTAATGCTCCAGGCCGTTGAAGGAAGCTCTGTTACAGGGCTGATAAAAGAACAGGAAAACGGAAATCCTGTTCCTTTCGCTACAATATCTCTTTATTCTGAACATGATTCCTTGCTTATTACCGGCACAGTAAGTGATAAGGACGGCTTTTTTGAACTTTCGTTTAACGGGAACGGCCGGTATATGATGCACTTCAGCTTTGTTGGGTTTGGAACGGAGAGAAGACAGGTTGATATTACGGAAGAAGAGAATATCAACATTGGAACCATTCTCTTAAAAGATCAGAAGATCAATTTGCAGGAGATTGTGGTCAAAGGATCCCGTTTCAAGGCCCAAACAGGTGCTGAAGGAATAACCTATTTCATTGGTAAGTCTATGGAGAATGCTTCCAATACGGGACTTGATATCCTGAAATACATTCCGGGTATTCAGCTTGATTTTATGCAGAACCTTTCTTTTGAAGGCCACCGTAACATCATCATTCTGGTGGACGGCAAAGTGCGCGATCCCCAATTTGTTAGACAGCTTGATGCCGGGCAGATCGACAAAGTGGAGGTCATTTCACATCCTGGTCCAAAATATGATGGTTCTGTCTCGGGAGTCATCAATATCATAACCAAAAAAACGCTCAGCGGCATTTCCGGGTATGTTAACACGGACATACCGGTTGACCGGTCGGTAGTCTATATGTTTCCGGGATATGGCCTAAATTACAGCCGGGAAAAGATCAACTTATATACCTCTTACTCGGGCGAAATAAGCCGCCTGCCCGTTGTTGAAAGCACGACCGGCACTATTGTCAGGGGTGATGATACGTCGAGGATCTATACCCATAGGGATGTAATGCAGGACAACTGGTCGCACCGTTTCAACTTTGGTGCAGACTATCTCCCTGGTAAGCACGACATCTTGAACTTTTATGGATTTGTGAACCCATATTCAAATGAATACAGTGGAACAATGTCCCTGGGTAACGATGTAAACATGGAAAATGGATCTTACCTGCATGCTGTGAAAACTGATGAGGACCGCAACCGGAAGTTGTTTGGATCGGTTTATTACAAACACCTGTTTCGCCGGCCGGGGAGTGAGCTCAGTGTGGATGTCGCTTATTATAATCTTGAGGCATATAATGCCACTACTTATTTATACGATAGCTTACCAGACAACTGGAGAAAGGAGCAGGTTAACCTGGTAAGGCCGGCACAGAACTCGTTAAATACCAGAATGGATTTTACGGCTCCCCTTAGTGACCGGTTCATACTTTCTGCCGGGGCTAAAGCAGAAACAAAAAGAATGACCGACCGGAATGACAATTCTTTCAATTACCAGGATAACATTTTTGCTGCCTATGGTTCAGTAAGTTATAAATACGATAACGTTCAATTTGATGCCGGACTGAGGACCGAACCATCTGTTGCTACCTCGGTTGGTCATTTTACAAATCACAATATAGCCTGGTTACCGTCATTCTCGATGAATTTACACATGTCGAAGAAGCAGGATCTTAAGTTTTCTTACCGGAAATCAATAGACCGGCCTAATATCTACCAGTTAAATCCCGTGGCAACACAAGAAGACCTCTTCAGTTTAAAATCTGGCAACCCTGAATTGAAACCCGGTTTCAGTCAAATCCTGTCAATGGATTATTCTGTTACTGCGGGTTCGAATTTTGTTTCAACCCGCTTGTTTTATGAAAGTAACACGAATGTCATTGGCCCGCTTCTACATGTTAACCATGATGGTCTTTTTGAGTCGAAGGTTTACAATGCCGGTAATATCCGTACGATTGGGCTCGAGGTCAGCGGTGCTCTGAAACCGGCAGGCTTCCTTGCTCTGAATCCATATCTCAAAATGTCAGGTATTAGGACAATCCCGGGTGAAGAAGCCAGTGAATTTGGCATTGCCGTAAGAAAGGAAATTACTTACGAATGCGGGCTATCGGCGGTTGCCTCCTTTGGGCACGACTGGGTATTCGGTTTTCGTATTCAATATTACAATCCACGGACCGGTATCCAGACCACACAGTTCAGTGATGCCCTGTACTTTGTGTCGCTGGATAAGTCATTCAAAGACAAACTCAAGGTGGGAATAGTCAGTGGTCTCCCTTTCAAAGAATCCTTTGTTTACAATGGGACTGAGACGAACGGGCCCGGATTTGACCGTCGATACCAGGGCAATGTCCTTCTTCCTGAATTTCCGTTATGGTTTTCAGTTCGTTACCAGTTCAAGTCAGGTAAAAACGTCACCCGTATCCATCGTGAAACGGAAAAAATTGACCCGACACCACGCCGGGGATTCTGACGGGTTTTCACGGTCCCGTTTTCTCAAATATACCCCTAATTCCCCTTGGGGGGACTTTGGACTGCTTACTAAATGAAAGTAGCCACCTGAATGTACCCCTAAATCCCCTGGGAGGGGACTTTGGACTATGGTTTTTTATTGTGAAACATTATATTTACTATTTTAGCAACAGGAACCATGGGGATGTATTTACTATTATTATTCATACTTGCAGATTGAATGGGTATCATTGTCATTTAGTTAATAAAACCAAACAGGGTCTATGCACAAATTCATTGAAAGTATTGTCGTATTTATCGTCCCCGGTCTCATCGTTGCCAATTTATGCCATGCACAGGATTTTAATCCGGCTTCCCAGCCCGATTACAAAGTACAGTATTTTAAGCCGGCGGGTGATTCCGCTTTCGCTGGTGACCCGATGCCGTTTTACCACGACGGGACATTTCATGTTTTTTGGCTGACAGACCATAACCATGCCGGGCGGGATCATGAGTGGGCCCATATATCGTCGACTGATCTGGAGCACTGGACGCATTATCCCATTGCCCTTCCCGTGGACCGGCCTTATGAAGAAACCATGTGCACCGGCTCGGTCATTTTTCATGGCGGTCTTTATTACGCGTTTTATGCAACCCGAACGGCGGAAAACGGCCGGACAGAATACATCAGTTACGCCATTTCAAAAGACGGCATCCATTTCGAAAAGCAGGATCCGAACCGGCTGATAACTCCTGCGGAAGAATATGAAACCGCCCACTTCCGCGATCCGCATGTGTTTTATGATAAAGTTTCGGAGACGTTTGTAATGTTGATTACTACAGCATTAAAGCAAGCCGACCTGGAAAGAAACAGGTATTGCCTGCTGTCTTATACTTCCACCGATTTGAAAAACTGGAAGCAAAAGGGACCGTTTTATTTCACCGGCAATGATGACGGCTTTGCTTATCCCGAGTGCCCGGATCTGTTCAAATGGCACGGGTATTATTACCTGCTATTCAAAGTAAACGGCGGCACCTATTACCGGATGTCAAAAAACCTTTGGGGTCCTTACCTGACACCACTCGAAGACAATATCGGCAACGATTACGCCCTGGTGTTCAAAACAGCAGCCTTCAAAAATGACCGGAGAATTGCGGTCGGAATGGTTCCCTGGAAAGCCGGCAACAAAGACGACGGACAATGGCAGTATGCCGGCAACCTGGTGTTTCGCGAACTGATCCAGCGTCCTGACGGCACGCTGAAAACTGAATTTGTCCCGGAAATGCAGCCGGAGATAAAGGAAGTAAAACTTAAAAACCTGCAAACGGACTATCGTCTCAATGCTTTAGATCATTTCAAATACGTTACCATTGAAGGTGTACCCGCCGATGCACATATCAAATGCAGGGTGGTCCCCGAAGGTTTAAATTCCTCTACGGGCATGTTGCTGCGGTATTCAGATACCGGTTACTATGAGTTAAAGATCGATGCCAAAGCCGAAAAGGTCTCGTTGGGCAATCAGACCGTTGATAATATTCACGGACTGGACAAACCGTATACACTTGAGATAAATATGACCGGCAATATCATTGATGTCTGCATTGCCGGTAAACGTTGCCTGCTCAACCGGGCGTATGAGCAGCGGGGAGGGGAGTTGCTGTTATTTGTGCATAATGGGGTTGTGCGGTTTGAGGGGATTGAAGTGGCTTTAATAAAGTAATCACATAAGGAAACATAAGGAAACATAAGCGCACAATCCCGACTACCTGATAGGAGATCCTGCCATTTAACAGGATCATTTTCACAATACATTATTTTTTGCCATCGGCTATCGGCTATCAGCTCCCCCCGTTCTCGATTACCCACACTCTTCACTAATCACTAATCCCTAATCCCTAATCAGGCATTGTCAGTGATATTACCGACCGCGTCCCCCGTAGCCTTTGGCGAAAGGGGATTACCATCCACCCCATTTTCACTTCTCCCGAAAATACCGTAATTTAGTTGAGCCGGAACATCCCGGCACAGACTACACCACGGTCTTAACCAAAAACCACCAACATTATGAAGTCCTCATTGTTGAAATACACCACGCTGCCTTTGGCATTCGTGATGCTGGCAGGTTGTGCCCGCCAGGAAAAACAGGAATCGTTACCAAATATTTTATGGCTATCGGCCGAGGATATCGGCCCGGCGCTGGGGTGCTACGGCGATCCGCAGGCCACCACACCCAATATCGACAAGCTGGCCGAACACGGCATTGTGTATACTAAGGCCTTTGCCACGGCGCCGATTTGTGCCCCGGCACGTTCGGCCCTCATCACTGGTATACATGCCACTTCCACCGGGACACAGCACCTCAGGTCGGTCATTCCGGTACCCGATTCGCTGAAGATCCTCCCTCAATTCCTCAGGGAAGCCGGTTACTATTGTACCAACAATGCCAAGACAGATTACAATTTCGATCCGGCTGGTCGCTGGGACGAGAACGGGAGAGAGGC
>DASQZK010000596.1:0-4580 GCA_035638735.1 Bacteroidales bacterium | reverse complement strand
CAGCCATGAGAAATGTGGTATGGTATAGGTGTTGAAGTTATGATCGTGGATTTTACCGCCGGTGAACATGACTTCTTCGGTAAGGGCATAACCAAGGCCCATGGTGATGCATCCTTCCATCTGTATGGTTGCTCCTTCGGGGTTAACAGCCAGCCCCATGTCCTGTGCACAAACCACCCTTACAACCTCGATCATCCCGGTTTTTTTATCCACCTTCACTTCAGCCATGTGGGCCACGAAGGTGCCGGCATCGATTCCCAGTGCAATGCCGTAACCCCTGCCCGAAGGAGCCTTCGCCGGGGTCCATCCGAATTTGTCGGCAACGGTCCTGAGTACGGCAATCATTTTTTCATCCTTAAGGTTCTTAAGTCTGAAATCGAGCGGATCCATTCCGGCTTTGGCCGCCATCATGTCGATCTGAGATTCACGGGCGAAAGTGTTGGTGTTGTTGCCAGGAGCGCGCCATGCGCCTGTTCCGAAAGGATGGACTTTCCCATTGCCTCTCATATACGACATGTTTCGCTGGTTGGGCGTGTCGTATATGATATCTGATCCCCTGGACCCAGCGAAATACTGGTTATAATCCCACATGACGATTTTTCCATCGTTGGTAATACCGGAGGAGATGTTCACAACTGCTGCAGGTCGGAATGTATCGTTAAAGAACTCTTCTTTCCTGTCCCAAACCACCATTACCGGCTTTCCGCTCAGCCTGGCCAGGCGGGCCGCTTCCTGAGCCTGCAGGTTATGAGATTTACCTCCGAATCCGCCACCTACAAAAGGTGTGATTACCCTGACTTTTTCCAGGGGAAAATCCAGGAGCCTGGCTATTTCTTCCTGTGCCCTGAAGGGTGTCTGTGTTGAAGCCCAAACCGTGATCTTGTCACCTTCGATGTGGGCCACGGCGGAATGTGGTTCCATGGGTGCATGGGCAACGTAACTGTTCAGGTATTTCGATTCAAACAGGTGATCCGCCTGTTCTTTGCCTTTGGTGAGATCTCCTTTATCGGACACCACTTCGCCTACACCGGCAGAATCAAGTAAATGGTCGAAAATCGTTTTGTCGTCAACGTTCATCTCATCGAAATCGTAGTCGGCTTTTATTTTAGCGACAGCTATCCCGGCAGCGTCAGGGAAATCGTGAAGGGCAGCAATAAAGTCTCCGTCACGAATTATCTGTACGCCATCCATTTTTTCCGCTTCAGAGGTGTCAGCATCCCGGAGGATAGCCCCATGGGAAGGTGGCCGGAGTATTTTGGCATATTTCATCCCGGGGAGGATGATGTCGCCGGCATATTTGGCCTGGCCGGTTACTTTTTCACGGGCATCTCTTCTTAGTTCTGATGTGCCGGCCACAGAAAAATCGGCAGGCCGTTCAAGTGTTGGTTTTTCATCGAGGTGACGTTCAATTTTTTGACCTTTTGTCAGCCGGGCATAACTAACTTTGTGAGCTTTATTGTCCTTATCGTATATTATGCCGTTGGAGGCTTCCAGCTGTTGCGGGCTGACATTGAGGTACTCCGATCCAAGGTCAATCAGCACAGCCCTGGCCTCTGCGGCGGCGGCTCTTAAAGCCGGACCGAAGAACCGGGTTGACATCGATCCGAAGGTGCCCATGTCCCAGGGGCACAGGTCGGTATCGCCCATAACCATGGAAACATCGTCGAAATTAACGTTCAGCTCATCTGCCAGCATCTGGGCGAGAGATGTAATGATGCCCTGACCCATTTCGATCTTCCCGGTATAGCAGGTCACCTTGCCGTCTTCATCAATACGGAGGAATGCATTGAAGTCCGACGGCAGGCTCCGGCGATGGTCCTGAGCCAGCAATTCGAAAGGTTCGGTGGCAAGAAAAGTCACCACGATGCCGCCACCCACAAGTTTTAAGAAATCGCGCCTTCTGAGGCTGAACGTATATTGTTGATCTGTTGCGTCAGATCCGTTGTTCTTATGTTTTTTCATGATACAGGTGTTTTAAATGATGGTCAGGTGAAGGCCGATCAGGCAAAATGGCCGGCTGAAAACGGTTTATTTGTCAGAGAGTACCTGGTCTTTGCTTCTCATGGCTTTTGCAGTTGTTTGAACTGCTTCAACAATGCGCTTATGGGCCCCGCAGCGGCAGAGGTTATTTTCCATACCGCTAATGATCTCCTCTTCGGTGGGATCGGGGTTGTTCCTGAGAAGGCCATACGCTGTCAGGATCATTCCCGGGGTGCAGTAACCGCACTGGAGGGCATCATGAGCCATAAATGCTTTCTGTACCGGGTGGAGTTTGCCATTTTCCGCCAGCCCTTCGATGGTGGTGATCTTATTGCCGCCGGCATCAGCAATGGTGAGCATGCACGAGCGTACCGGTTGATCGTTGAGCAGGATGGTGCATGAACCACAGAAACCCAGTCCGCAGCCGAATTTAGGCCCCATCACATGAAGGTCGGCACGCAACACCCACAAAAGTGTGTTTTGAGGATCGGTTTCAAGACTGACCTGCTTGCCGTTAAGGGTAAAACGAATCGTTTCTTTTGACATAGTTGTATATTTTAGTAGGTCATTGAATAAGTTTTTCTTATTGATCTCTTGTGATTTCCCTTTGGTAATCCAGGGCGGTATCGATATCCCTGATCACCGATGAATGACCGGTTACCATTTCGTGGATGTCGCTGGCGAAGGTCACCATGAGGGAACGAAGGCCGGCTTCAGGGTCAAGGTTGTCGACCTCCTTCCTGTATTTTGCATCGATAAGGACGGGATGGCCGCGCTTGTTCTCATAAACAGGAATGATAATCCCTTTGCCGGATTTTTTCCAGGCTTCAATCATGTCGTCAATGAGCGAGGATCTTATCATCGGCTGGTCGCCAAGGAATACAACTATTGCATCTGCATCGGAAGGTATGGCATGAAATCCGTGACGGACCGATGTATACATTCCCTGCTTGTATTCGGGATTGATGCAAATAACAACACGACGACCCTTGGTTCTCTGAATGATCGCATCCTTTTCGGCGCCCACGACCATCATGATATTACTGACACGCGACTTGTCAACCCTGTCGACCACTGTCTCAATAATAGTACTTTCTGCAAACGATAACAGCATTTTAGGTGTACCCATGCGTTTCGATTCGCCGGCGGCAAGGATGAGCCCCCATACTTTTTCGCACTGGCGTTCTTTTAGCCTGCGATGTCGTTCTTTTATCAGCTCTGCGGCGATACTGACGGCAATTTCCTGGACTGTTTTGGAGCCGATGTCAAGGCCGATGGGTGTATGGATGGTATCCCATTGGGCCTGTGTAGCCCATCCTTCATCCAGAAATTTCTTCCGCATGAGTTCTGTTTTCCTGCGGCTGCCTATCATCCCGATATATGCTGCCTGCCGGCCGATACATGCCCTCAGGGCTTCACTGTCGCCTGCATGTCCGTGGGTAACGATCACAACATAAGTATCGTCGGTAATGGTGGTACGTTCCATGATGTATCCGAAATCACCGGTGATGATCTCATCGGCATTATGGAGATCATGGATATTCGCGGCTTCGGGACGGTCATCAACCACCGTAATATAAAAACCAATCAATGAAGCCAGGTGGGTCAGCGCCCGGCCAATATGTCCGGCACCGGCAATGATCAACCCCGGAAGGGGGAACAGTGGCTGGAGCAGAAAACCGGAGATGATGTTGGAATGATGCTGGTGATTATCTTCATTAATAAACAAGACCCGGTCTTCATGAATAGATTTGGCAATAAGGTTCTTGTCAATGGTATGAAACAGTTCGGGGAGCGGACGGTCGTCATCTGCGCTTTTCCAGTAGAGCTGAATGTCGACCCGGTCAACTGCCACTGACCTGGCAAAGGTCATAAGTACACCGGGGATTCTTTTTTTCAGAGATCTGTTAAGTTGCTGAAATACGTTAAGATGTTTTATGGGTGAGGCGTCAATGAGAATGCCGGCCTTCCCGCCGCATATTGCGCCATCAGTAGCCGAGATATCTTCATTCAGTTCAAATTCGAGGAAACATGACTTACCGGTATTCAAAGCTTTCGCAGCAGCTTTCGCAGCAGCGACTTCCATGATCCCTCCCCCGAGTGTACCTGCAATGAGTCCATGCGGGGAAAAGAGGGCTGAACTGCCGGGCACCTGGGGTACTGAACCGGTTTTGGTGATGAGTGTTGCAAGACAAACGGTGCCTGGATCAAAATTACTTTCTACCAGTTGCTGATATGGGTTTTTCATCTGTTCTGACTGGTTCATTTGACACAGGAGCAACCTGGCCAGGTTTTTATGGCCGTATTTTACATGGCCGGTTCCTCCCGGATTGTTCCGAATCAACAAGTTAGACTTAAACGGACAGGAAAGAAAGTGACTAACTTATTTTTTTGATTATTAAGACAGATTTCAAATTATTAAGACAGTCCGAATCCGAATTCCCGGTCCATTTGGTCCAGCAAAGAAGCGGTTACCTCCTCAAGGTCCCATTCCATGCTGGTTTGTTCCTGAAGGGAGGTGACGCCTTTGTCGGGAATGCCGCAAGGGTTAATATAGCTGAAATAGTTGAGATCGGTGGTAATGTTGAAAGCCAGTCCGT
>DASQZK010000595.1:0-2587 GCA_035638735.1 Bacteroidales bacterium | reverse complement strand
GTCTACTTCAACATAAGCCACAATGTCGGTTGCCTCTTCCCTGGTAAAGCCAAGCTTCACCAGGATATTGGGAAGGTCTTTTTCAAAAGCGGCCGGGGTAGGGTATTTTTCTTCCGTGATCTGGTCTAGTTTTTCCTCGGGAATGGTGCCGCGGGCTTTGAAACCGTCGTACCAGATGTCATACGGCTTAAGGTTGCGGCCCAAACGATCTTTTATAATGCCGGCTAACCCGCCCAGCAGCGGAGAACGCAGGTATGCATCGAAGATCTTTTCCACTTCCGGTTGTGAGATCTCCATCTCACCGGAGAATTTCCGTTTGATATAGGTATTCAGCCCGGGGTGATAAGGATCTGTGGCCTTTAAGGCATGGAAGTTATCGAGAATGTGGCCGTACCTCGAATCAGGTTCAGCGGCCAGTTCAATGGTTTTGCCATCCTTCCAGGTCTCATTTGTGTAGGGATCCCAGGTATAATCCTTACTGTTAATGACTTCTTCAGGAATGTCCTGACTGATGATGCGTTTCATCACTTCGTATATCATATCCTGCTTGGCCGGACCGTTCTCTTTGTCGGCATAATCCGATTTCAGCTCATCGCGCAGGTTCCAGTGCGAGAGTAGGACCATGTCGTCGGGGAAAAGCTTCTTGCCGTCATTATCGACCAGCTTGCCCATATAAATATTATACTGCGAGATATAAATCTCCGCTGCCGTTTCAGCATTACTCACTTTTTGCTGGAGATCGGCCGGTACACGGGCAACGAACATGTCACCCATCCTGGCATAAGCCCACTCTTTATCATTCCAGTTTTTACCCATCGCATTTTTTTCGTCAAGCGTATAGTAGGGGAAATTGAGGGCGATCACAAAAGCAATTTTATTGGCAAAGAAATCATCACTGAAATGAGCGGTCGGATTGTAGGAGCCAAACATTTCGTCGATTTCTGCCAGCGGGCCCGTGGCTTCGTCGAGATTTTTTCTCAGGTCGAGGACCAGTTGGTTGTAACGGCCGAACATCGATTCAAAATAAGCCGAAGACCTTTTAAACGTATCAAACAGTGCCGAATCATCAGCCACAAAATGTGACAGGCAGAAGGTATTAAAATCGTCTTCGCTGCCGTCGGTATCACGCCAGAGAGAACCGGCATGAGCTACACCTTTTTCGGCGCGTGCTTTACTATCGTCTCCGTATTTAGCCGCCAGGTCATTGACGGTTTTGTCGATCATGGTCCGTGAAATACCAGATTTCATAGTGGTTTGGTTTTTCTCTTTTACGGGGGTCGAACATTGTGCTAATGTTAACACCACCAATATGAGTATTGTTAATTTTTTCATGGCCGGGTATGAATAATGGTTATTTAATGTCGGATGCAAGGGCGAATGTACGAAAAGTCGGCGAATCAGGGAAGGAAGATGCCGTAAAGCAAGGTTTGCCGGGGCTTGAAGTTCTTAGGAAGAACTTATGAAGAGAGACTATCTTCCCGGGATACGGACAATTCATACCCAGTGAGCTTAACTTGTTTGGCCTTATGCCCTGCGGGACAATAATTCCATGCAAATCCATGACAGAGAAAAACGCTTATCCCAAACGGCAGGGGATTTGGCGCGTTGTGGGTTGATTTATAATTTCTCCTTCAGAACCAAAACCCAGTCCTGCATAATAGGTGGTTTAGGGACTTTCCATTCTCCCTTTACATCGGCCGAGATAATTCCGTATGGGTATGTATCACCGGTAATGGGATCAATGAATGTTACCTGGTATGTTTTTTCTTTGTTTAGCTTTGTGCACCTGATATTACGCCACGACGACGGGAAGTCGAACATGTAAATGATCCTGACATTTTTGGTTGTAGCGCAATACGGAATAAAAATGCTATCTGGAGCGCTGAAACTAATCAGGTCAGGGGCCGGCTTCAGGTCCCACCACTGGTATTGCTCAAGGATGGTTTTACCAATCCCTACTTCACGTGAGCCAGGATACGTGTAAGCCACTTCCCATGGGACATTTCCCCAGGTATTGCCTCCAGGTGAAGCGCCAAATTTTTCCGTAGTGGTGTTGAACTGCCATATTCCTTCGGCACCATACGAAAATCCGGCGGTACCCATCAGCATGTTTGACCAGAACAGGAATCGTTGCACTTTGCTGCCACTGCCTTCACCATGCATGCCCTCAAAGCATACTTCGCCATGCAGGATAGGCTTTTGGGGATAGTCGTCCAGATTTTTTCTGACATTCATGGTGGCATGAGGCAGTGTGCGAAATCCCGAATGTCCTGACTGCAACATCACAAAATCGATAGTGCCCATATCGTTAACAGGGGGCTTGCCGTCGTTAACCCCCGGCCCGGGATGAACGGTAACCAGTCTGTGGTAGGGATCTGTATGGTGGATGTGACGTGCCACCTCCGACCACTGTTCACGGAACTGTGTTTTATAGTATGACCAATTTTCACCGAGGTCGGTATAATAAGCCAGGGTGACCTCACCGGCAAGTGTCCATGTGCAGGGGTAGGCCCCATAGCGGGCAATGACATAATCCCAGTATTTTTCCATATTGTCAACACCTGTCCATTTCATATAATAACCCCAG
>DASQZK010000594.1:0-2388 GCA_035638735.1 Bacteroidales bacterium | reverse complement strand
CATCATGAAGTTCTTCCGGGGTACATAATGACCTGCCGGGCAACTTACCTGCCGGATTATTTATAACACTGTTTCTCAATTGCTGGTACGTTGGAAAATAGTCTTACTTCTGGCAGTATAAAAGTACAAATTAGCTGCCAGCGCGATGTGTAAAGCTTTCCCAAACAACAGGGAAAATAGGTTCAGGACAGGGGATGAACAAAAACATGAACCGGAAATCCTTCTGCGCTGATGGCCTTCTCAGTAAGATCGGTAAGGCGACTTTTCCGGAACAGGTCAGGAATTTCGCCTTAAAAAGCAATCACCGGAATTGGTTTAGCCTTATGAGAATAGGCTTTCCTTTTCCCTAAAGCCACATGATAGACCCGCTGATGGGTTTTGGATGCTGCTTTGAAAAGCCCGGGGTACGAGCGGTAAACGATATCGTTAAAACCGATGTTGTAATTCTCACCATCGAAACGGCCTAAGATGGGCTGATCCATCCACTGGAAGTAATGGATGCCAATAAGTTCAGGCCGCGAAAAGCCCTGCTCCACGTAGTAGCGATAAGCTTTACCCCTGTCTTTGGTTGACGCCACTCCCCGCAGCCCGGTTGAGGGTAATCCGCGATCGATGGCACCAAAATGAAATTCACCGATCAAAACCGGTTTTCCCGTTTTCTCAAAGATTTGAGCTGTAGGCGGAGGACCGGGAGCGTTGTACCCGTTAATGGAAAAAACGTCAAAATAATCTCCTGCCCTGTAAAGCAGGTCGGAACTGATATAGGCATAACGCATTCCCAGGTTGAGATGGTTTGGATCGACCTTCCTCACTTCATCACAAACGGTTCCTACGTAGCGGTCAACCATCTGACCCGAGAAATTCATGAAATCCTGTTTGCTCTTTTCCGACGGGTACGTTTTGAATGTCAACAGGTTCAGATCCGCGAAATCGTTCAGATCAAGGTCCCATGCTTTGTTAAAAACCTCAACATCGTTTCCGTACGACGTGACGAGCCATCTCACAAAAGCAAGCTTGGAAAACGACATATCCTGGCTGGCAAACATCTCGAACGCAATGTCATGGTCGCCGAATGCCCATTGCGGTTCATTTCGCAGGAAATAGCCGATGAGAAATGGATCATCACGATATACGGCCAGCTGCGAGGCGAATTTTTCCGAATTCACTTTGTATTGGGGTGAAAAGACGTCGGGAAAATCCCGGAACAGGTTAACCTCCGTGGTGGGAAAGCCGGAAAGGGGAAGCATATATGGTAAGTGGCTTTGGCGTGCAAACCGCATATCGGACCAGTTGCCAACGGTATTAAAGCCTGAACCGACAAGCTTATTCCTGGTTATTTTCCCCCATTCCTGTTGCCAGTTTGGGCCAAACATCTTTATCATGTTAATCTTAAAGAAATCGGTCATCTTTTGTCCGCGGGAATCGAAGTAAACACCCGGCCATGCTGAATCTTCGGGCGGCAGCCATTCGTAAAGATCCTCATCACCGGAAAGGGTACTGCTCACCGTCGGACGAACGCAGTCCATTCCCAAACTCAGGAAGGCATAACCTTCAGGGTCGACAAACCACCATCGTTCAGAGTCGAAGCGGGTATGAAAAAATCCTGTCGAATCAAAACGCAGTTTTCTCCAGCCCCCATACCGTGAAAGCTCACCAGGGAATTCAAGCTCTTCTCCGGCAAGCTCTGTAAAAGCCTGCTTCAGATTATTGAAATCGTCATCTGAAGCCGTTCTCCCGGGCCAGTCGTGACCGTACCACTGGCCAAACTTATCGGCAACCGGCTCAGAAGGTTTGGAAGTATAGGCCGGCAGTTCATTGCTGAGATATATGGTGTCGATAATAAACTCCGGAGTAAAACGGGGCGACTGGTATGGCCCCGGGATAAGCTTAATAGCAGCCACATCATCCGGATCTGTCCGGCGACCAAATACAACCCCCTTTAGCTGTCTGGGCATACGCGGCAGGAAAACCTCCTGCCCGTCAAGATAGCTGAAAGGAAAAACCAGCCAGGTATGCAAATCGGGAAGAATGCCGGCTTTGACCGATAAACGGGGGTCGGCGGCTATTGTTTTTGTCACCGGATCACCGGCGAAGAACTCAATATGCAAAATACCGCTGTAAGGGTTGTGATGCGTTACGCCTATCACCATGTATTTAAATGAAGACAGCTGATCAAGAACAGACCTGTCGTTAATCAGCAATCCTCCGTTAGACGAGCCGGCCTTCAAGACGTATGAACCATTTCCATCTGGAATAAACTCAACGTTTCCTGTTAAGGCTGTTTGAGACAGGTTGACCGGCAACGACTGGGCATGAATAAAACCCTTTCCCGACAGGATCATCAGAATCAGGATGGTAGTGATTATTTTACAGTTTGGAGCAACGTTC
>DASQZK010000593.1:0-3889 GCA_035638735.1 Bacteroidales bacterium | reverse complement strand
GGTCGTTTGTTATGACTTCGCCAGGTCGAAAATCACTCTGAGAAAACGCATTGACAGATACAGCAAGGATAAAAATTATCCATCCCAATTTCATTTTTTCCATAAAGATTGGTCTGAGTATTGGTCTGAGATTTCAGATTTAGACTTAGATTATGGTTGTTTAAATTAAAGATAGTATTTTTTTATCTTTTTTTTAGTGAGAATTCTGATTTTTTTAGAACCATCTGCTTTTGAGATAAAAAAGGGAGGGTGCCTCAAAACGACGTTTTGAGACACCCTCACACATACAAACCTGGATAACACAAAAAATCGATACTAAGAATCTAAATATTCTTTCAGAATATCCTGTACACTATCCGGGGACACGCGTCCGTAGGTTTTTTCTCCAACCTGCACTACTGGTGCAAGTCCGCAGGCTCCGACGCAGCGGAGGCAACTAAGTGAAAATTTTCCGTCATCCGTTGTTTCACCAACCTCAATACCGAGTTGCTTTTTAAATTCAGATAACACATTCTCGGCTCCTCTTACATAACAGGCTGTGCCGGTACAAATTGAAATCGGATATTTCCCCTTGGGGATCATGGTAAAAAATGAGTAAAAAGTTACCACACCATATACCCTGGCCACGGAAATTTTCAATCCGGAAGCCACCACTTCCTGTACTTCGGCGGGAAGATATCCAAATTCACCCTGGCATTGGTGAAGAACGCTTATAAGTTCACCAGGTTGGTTATCAAAAGACTTACATATTTCCCTGATCTTTTCAACCTGGTCTTTCCTGAGTTCTATTTTAACACTTGACATAATTACTAACTTTTTTCATTAATATTTTCACCTTTTTAAATTTCGAATACATGCTTACTCCGGTCGAAATAAGACGTATGTAAAAGGTGATGAGCCTTTTCACTCATTGGTTTTCCCAGGAATTCAGTGTATAATTCCTGGACATAGGGATTTTCATGAGATTTCCGGATGGGTTTACCAGCATCTTCAGCATATATGGCCTTAGCCCTGGCCTTGAGTATGGACGAATCTCCATGGTGAAGGGGTTGCCCGCCTCCGCCAATACAACCGCCAGGACAGGCCATAATTTCTATGGCGTGATATTCTGACTTACCGTTTCTGATATCCTCAAGGAGTTTACGCGCATTACCCAGACCATGCGCAATCCCTATTTTTAAAGCGAACCCGTCCATGTCAATGGTAGCTTCCCGGATACCATCAAGACCTCTGAGTTCCTCAAAATCGATTTTGGGGAGGGGTTTCCCCGTATATAATTCATACGCTGTCCGGCTGGCAGCTTCAATGACGCCACCAGTGGTTCCGAAGATAACCGATGCCCCGGACGATTCACCCAGGGGTTTATCAAAATCACTTTCCTCGAGTCCAAGGAAATTGATATTAGCCTCTTTGATAAGGAAAGCCAGTTCACGTGTGGAGATCGAATAATCGACATCGGGATTACCATCGACGCTGAACTCGTCGCGCTGGCATTCATATTTCTTCGCCAAGCAGGGCATGATGGATACAACGACCATGTCTTCGCGTTTCACACCTATCTTGTCGGAGAACCATGTTTTGGCGATAGAACCGAACATTTGCTGGGGTGAACGTGCCGTAGAGGGAATATCTTTCATATCGGGAAAGTGATGTTCGAAGAAATTCACCCATGCCGGACAGCAAGAGGTCAGTATCGGCAAGTGCACATCTTTATCCCCCTCAAGGAAGCTGGTCAGCCGGTCAAGCAGTTCGGTACCTTCTTCCATGATGGTCAGGTCGGCTGCAAAATCGGTATCAAACACATAGTTGAAACCCAGGTTGCGAAGTGCCGTAACCATTTTCCCTGTCACCAGCGTACCGGCGTCCAGTCCGAATTCTTCACCAAGGGCAGCCCTGACAGCTGGAGCCGTCTGGACAATTACCGTTTTAGAGGGATCGCTGAGAGCAGCAATAACCTTGTTTGTGTGGTCCACTTCGGTTAGAGCGCCGGTGGGGCATACCGCTACACACTGGCCGCAATAGGTACACGAGGAATGTTCGAGATTCATCTCAAAAGCCGGAGCCACCACAGCCTGGAAGCCACGGTTGACGGCGTTCAGCGCGCCTACTGTCTGAAAATCATTACACATGGTTTCGCACCGGCGGCACATGATGCATTTGTCCATCTCCCTGATAATTGATTGGGATGTATCGGTTCTGTATACCGACATTTCCGCAAAATCCTGGCCGGGAATATTTCTCACGCCAAAGCGTATGGACATATCCTGAAGTTCACACTTACCCGACTTAGCACATATCAGGCAGTCTTTAGGGTGATCGGAAAGAATCAGTTCCAAAACGGTTCGCCGTGCGTTAAGCACCCTCACCGTAGATGTTTTCACCACCATGCCTTCCGATACATCGGTGGAACATGAAGGGGCAAGATTTTTTCGGCCTTCAACCTCTACAGAGCAAATCCTGCATCCACCCGGCTTATTTTCGACATGCAGATCTTTAAGATCCATATAGCATAAGACCGGAATGTCGATACCTGCAGATTTAGCAGCTTTATATATGGTCGTTCCCCCTGGAACCTGGATGTTTTTACCGTCAATGGTTACGTTTATTAGATCCATTTTATCGTACTGATTTTAGATAATTTCTACTGCGTCAAATTTACATTTCTCAAGACAGGCTCCGCACTTGATACAGATAGCCTGGTCAATGACATGGAGCTGCTTACGTTCACCGGTTATAGCTCCTACCGGGCAGGCTCTTGCGCACGCGGTACAGCCGACGCAGTTGTCCTCCCTGATATGATATACCATAAGCGCCTTACATTCGCCGGCCGGGCATTTCCTGTCCATCACGTGGGCCAGGTATTCGTCGCGGAAATAGGTCATGGTCGACAATACCGGGTTTGGTGACGATTGCCCCAGACCACAAAGCGAAGTATCTTTTATGACGTAGCTGAGGTTTTGGAGTCGCTCAAGGTCCTCTTCTTTACCCTTGCCTTCTGTAATCCTTTGCAGTAATTCATGGAGCCGCTTATTTCCGATACGACAGGGCGCGCATTTACCACACGATTCCTCAACCGTAAAGTCGAGAAAATACTTGGCGATCGAAACCATACAGTCATCTTCATCCATCACGATCATCCCCCCTGATCCCATCATGGAACCGGCTGCTACCAGATTTTCATAATCGATGGGCGTATCGAGATGCTCATCGGTCAGACATCCGCCCGAAGGGCCGCCGGTCTGAACGGCCTTGAATTTCTTTCCATTCTTGATACCACCGCCAATTTCGAAAATCACCTCACGCAAGGTGGTTCCCATAGGAACCTCAATAAGTCCTACATTATTGATTTTTCCTGCCAGAGCGAACACTTTGGTGCCTTTCGATTTTTCTGTACCAATCGACGAAAACCATGAGGCTCCTTTAAGCAGAATGACGGGCACATTGGCAAATGTTTCAACATTATTAACATTGGTCGGCTTTCCCAGGTAACCTTCCACCGACGGATAGGGTGGTTTCAGGGTAGGTTCTCCCCTGTTGCCTTCCATGGAATGAATTAATGCCGTTTCTTCACCGCAAACAAATGCCCCGGCACCATATTTCAAACGGATGTTGAAGCTGAAACCTGTCCCGAAAATATCATTTCCCAGGAGACCGTATTCCCGCGCCTGGTCGATGGCAATCTTCAATCTTTTTATGGCCAGGGGATATTCGGCCCTGATATAGATAAGCCCGGTGTCGGCACCAATACAATAGCCGCAAATGGCCATGGCTTCAAGAACGCTGTGCGGATCACCTTCAAGAATGGAACGGTCCATGAAAGCGCCCGGGTCTCCCTCGTCGGCATTGCAGACCACATACTTCTTGTCAGCGGCCGTTTTACTTGTCAGTT
>DASQZK010000592.1:0-4662 GCA_035638735.1 Bacteroidales bacterium | reverse complement strand
TACCTTATTCAAGACAGTTTTACACAAGGATTGATTAGGATACAACTAAGGCATGATGTTCCCGACGCCTTTATTGAATATTTCAGTGTTGAAGATCTTCCATAAATTTGGAGTGTTAATATAGAAAGCCAGGTATTACGTAAGCCAATTAACATAGCGATGAAATTTTTACTATGTCTGATATTACTTGTTTTTCAGTTTTTTGGCATATCTGCTCAGAATTATGATACGTATATTAAAGAACTGGAATCCATTCTCGATGATAAAAGTAATTATATCAGGCAGAGAGAAGACCTTATTCAGAAGAAAAAGGACGAGCTTCATTTATTCACAACTTCAAAAGATTCCTGGAAACAAATTAACGTATGCCTGCAATTGGTCTATGAATATCAGTCCTTTATCTACGATTCCGCCCAATACTATATTTGTGAGGCAAATAAAATTGCTTACCATCTGAATGATAAGCCTTTGATAGCTCATGTTAAAACAAGGGAGGGTTTCGTACTGCTGTCTTCCGGGCTTTTTAAGGAAGCTATTGATACACTGACTTCTGTCAATCCGGCCTGTTTAAATGATTCACTGAAGAGTTACCTTTTTTCCACACTGGCACGTGCTTATTATGACCTGGCCGATTATGGCCGGGATCCGGTTTTTATGCCGGAATACATCTCGCAGGGAAATCGTTATCTGGATAGTGCATTGCTTTTTGTTACGCCCAACACAAATGAATTCTGGGCAATTGAAAGTCTGCAACGAATGAAGAAGTCGGATTGGAGCGGGGCCAAGTTCGCCTTTCAGTACTGGATGAATAATTTTGATCTTCCCAGGCATTATTATGCTATTGCAACCTCAAGTTTAGCCTATATTTACGATATGACAGGTTACACCGATCTGGCAATTGAGTATTTTGCCAGGGCCGCCATAGCTGATGTTAAAACGGCAACCATGGAAACAGTAGCTTTAAGGAATCTGGCTGCCTTGTTATACAAGAAAGGAGAGGAAAAGAAGGCCTACAGGTTTATCAACGAAGCACTGAATGATGCATCCTATTACAATGCAAAGCACCGGAAACTGGAAGCCGGCCAGATATTACCGATTATTGAAAGGGAACGAATGAACGTGATAAAGGGTCAGCGCGACAGGGTTATGATATTCACCGGCTTTATTTCGATCCTGTTGGTTGCCCTTATTGTTGCTCTTTTGATCATCTGGATCTCATTTAAACGGTTAAATGCAGCACGTTTTACCATCCAGGAATCGAATGAAAAGCTTATCGAAGCCAATAAAATCAAGGATGAATATATTGCCTGGTTCTTTAATCAGAACTCGGAATACATTGAGAAAATTGAAAAGCTGCAGAAATGGGTCAAACGGAAAGTAGCAGCAAAACAGTTTGAAGGTCTTAAGAATCTCTCTCAGAATATGAGTGTTGAAAAAGAACGTTTAGCTCTCTATGAGAGATTCGACCAGATCTTTCTAAAGCTGTTCCCAAATTTCGTGGCAGAATTTAACAGTCTCCTCAAACCCGATGAACAAATTCCTGTAAATGATGATCAACTCATGAATACTGATCTGAGGATCTATGCATTGATCCGCCTGGGTATTAACGACAATGAGAAGATAGCCAGTTTTTTGCATTACTCTGTCAACACGATATATGCTTACAAAACCAAAATTAAGGCCAAAGCCAACTGTCCCTCAGATCAGTTTAAGAAAAGAGTAATGGAAATTAAGTCGATTTGAAAGGCAGCAGTGTAAGAGACATCTGATGGCTGCCTGGGCCTGAGATCGTAATGTCCCCGTGACTGTACTCCGGTACCGGTAATCATCAGAACAAATAAGCATATTTCGGCTTCGCTTCTTAAAGAGCCTCGGAAAGGGCTTTGCTGAGAAATCCTTTCACACTGTCGTAAAGTGGATTAACCGGTCTGTGAGCCGTGGGAGGGAAGTGGTTATATCGGCTTTAGGGAATGATTACCTTCAGGGCCCGGGTTTGATTCCACCTTACAATATATAGCCCCGAATGTAAATTTGATACAATCAGGGGTTCATCCGGAAGGTAAGCCTGGTAGCATTTTCTTCCCCAAAGATCAAAAACCTCGATAATTGTGTTAGCCTTTCCCGAAATATGCAGGCATCCATCTGTAGAGAACAGCCGGACAGGCGGATTTTTAGTCAGGTTGACAGAAACATCATTGCAATTCTCTGTAAATGAAAAGGAAGGAGGTACCTGATTGGTATTGGAAGAAGCACCGATATTTTCATACTGAATATTACAATAGGTTGCGTTCCCTTTTGAATTATAAAAGTAGATACCGTATCGCCCGGTGCCATCAATATTCAAATTCCTAAGTGCAAGATTTTTAATAATGTATTGAGTACTTCCGATAAAGATGGCATCATTTTTTGAGTCGTAAAAATCAATGTTGTGAATATCAATATTTTGCAAATCGTACTGTGAACTGCTGTTAATATGTAATGCCCCCTGTTCATTTCCCCATAAATCTCCGCCAACACCCACAGGACCGCTGGCTACACCTCCTTTATAAACAGAAATATTATAAAATTCACTATAGCCGTCGTCGCTGAAAGGCATTCCCGGGAAATCGGACGTAACCCGGAATCCGGCTTCCATTGGGTCACTAATTACGATGTTACAGGCTTTGTTTTGCCTGCCTCCGAAAAAACCCAGTCCTGAAGCTCGCCAGTTGTTTTCACTGGTACAGTAGCGGTAGGTATTATTCTCGCACATGCGGTCAGCACGGGACCATGAGGCCATATCATCATCACCGTTATTGCGGAAACTGGAATGTTCCACCAGTGAATTTTTACAGCCATAAGACAGGTTCATCCCGTCGGCATAGTTATTCCGGAAACGGCAGTATTGTATATCCAGGTTTTCTGCACCTTCAATCCAACCGCCACATTCGAAATGCTCTATCCACAGATTACGCATCGATGAATTGGATCCAAAACTACCCATAAGGCCTTTGCCCACCTGGTATACCGGGTCGTTGTTGTAATACCGTTTATTGTTTACGGTGTTGAGGTACAATCCTTCCAGCGATACATCGCTGTTGTAAGTTTCAATTCCGCGTTTATTATAGGTACTCTTATCGTCGGAAGAGGCTGAGAAATAAATTTCCGTGTACCACATTCCCGCTCCGACAATCCTGGTTCCGTTTCCATTGATCGTAATGCGGCCGGCAACATCGTATTTACCGGCAGGTATATAGATGGTTTTGCCGGCGTTCTGCGAAATAAAAAGCGGCAAACTTCCCTGGTCAGCAGAATAAGAAACTTTGTTTTCATCCGGGATATCCCCGAAGGTAACAGCTGCGGGAACCTTTTCCAGTTCCACGAAATCAATTGTATAAGCGACATTGTTATCATCGGCTTTCTCCAGGCGAAAGGTTGCTTGTGCCGGTATCTTATTTTCCAGTCTCACATGAATTTCATCAAAACGCATCCTGGCGAACTTGGTATTTACATCCGGTGTATTATCGGGATATTTGCTGCCATACCGTAATATATATTGCCATGCCCAATATGAGTTCAGCGTAATGGTGTCAACCGACATGTCATTCACATATACTATCAGCTTCCCTGTTGTTCCTTTTCCTTCCGTATCATCAGGTAAAGAAAACCGAAGTGTCAGTCCGTCTGCTTCTTCTCCATCATTTGTCCACTCTATCCAGGCTCCCTTGGCTGTCAGCTGAACGGCAGCCTGATTCGATGCCTCACTTTGTATTTCCCGCTGGTCAAAGGTTGGGGACAGGAAGTCTCCGTTAGTTTCGCACATCCCGGGTTCGGCCTCGAATCTGGCGTACGGACGGTCAAAATATCCACGTTGAATTTCATCATCTGCAAATGAAACCTGCTGGGCGTTTAGATTGATGGTAAATAAAAACAGCATACCAATCAAAAGATGTTTTTTCTTCATAACAGGTTAGTTTTCTGTTGTCGTATAGCCGAAATTACGAATTGATTTTAAATTTTCCATAAGCTGTTTTTTCATGGAAAGGTTTTTCGGGGGTTTTAGAAGGTGTTTGGGCTGAATTCACCACTTCAAATCTATATTTTTCACTGTTCATATAAAATTAATACATTGTTATACAGCATTTTAATCATAAACGTGATCTATATTATCTGCCAATTTCCTGTTTCGCATTCTTCAACTTCGTAATTTTATACTATTCATTAACTAAATGTTAAGCTTATGAAAAAATTTACTTTCCTTACCGCTTTATTATTAATGATAGCGGTAATTTCAAATTCTCAAACACAAACACTTAACAATCCAAAAGATGCCGATGGCTATTACATTGTTAAGTGGGATTGTTCGCTGGGTGCCTTTGCAGCTTCAAACGATATTGAAGCAGATGAAACGTTCACATTTGCTATAGATGTTACAGGAACTCCCTGGGAGGCCTGGTTAAAAGAAACGCCGACAGCCGAAGGGGCCACACGTGCCCTGGCTATTAACAAATGGACCAATTACGGGGACGTTAATGGTGAAACGAACCGTTTAAAACAGATTGGTGAAAACATATATGCCGCTACGTGGAATATTATTCAAATGGCCACCACTATGGATGTTGATGCCGCCACTGGAATCGACTCCGTATTATACGTTTATGGTCAGGTTTTCGGGTTTGAATA
>DASQZK010000591.1:0-4494 GCA_035638735.1 Bacteroidales bacterium | reverse complement strand
GTAGACAGGAGACCACAATGCAAGCTTTTTCTATAAAGGATGATGTGTGATGAATAGTCCTCGGCAGGGATCTTTTTTATACCGGAGAATAGAAGGGAAAATCATCATCTGGCTCGAAAATAAAAATCAATGGATTCAATTCGAGGAGCCGGCTTTTGAAGTATTTAGGGGCTATATGGACGGCCTCAGTGAAGCGGGCCTGGCCGGCGAAATAGCCGGGAAATACGGTTTGAACGGAACAGATGCCGTTAAGTTTGTCCGGGATATCACAGAGCAAATCAAAAACCTCCCGGATTATACTCCCCGGCCGGCAACCTCCTCCATTCTATTCAAAAATCAGGAGATCCCCGAAATACATTTTAACTCATCGCGTTTGTATCGTATAGGCGAGAGGCGTGTCAGGATGTCGTTTGGCACTGCTGAGCTTGAATACATGATACATACTTCGTTTGCCCACCTCGAAGACGCTGTTTCATCAAAAGCCGTCCATCATATCGAAATTTTCCCTTATGGTTCTGAAATGGTGCTCCGGATCGGTGAGATGGTCTGGACAGAGCCCAATAAGGATTATATTAAACGACGACTTTTCATTGAATTATCGGGATTACTCTATAACCGGACCGATGCCGACTGGTTAGCCATCATGCATGCTTCATCGGTAAGTCGCCACAATAAATCTGTGATTTTTATGTCGGAAAGCGGTTCCGGTAAGAGTACCTTCACGGCTTTAATGCATCACCGGGGTTTTCAGTTTGATTCCGACGACTATGTGCCCCTTGATTCCGTAAGTCTTAAGGCGCTGCCTTTCCCGGCTGCTTTGTCGGTGAAAAGTGGCGCTTTTCCCGTGGTTGGCAAGTTATATCCTGAATTGGATGATTTGCCTTCCTATTATTCAAAACACACACAAAAAACACTGAAATATCTGCCACTTAGCAACAAAACAGAAATCCTGTCTTCCAAAACCATTCTTTCTGTTATTTTTTTAAGATATGTTCCGGAGACAAAAATCAGGTTTGAAAAATTATCTGTTTCCGAGTCTTTCGTCAGGTTTGCCAATGATGCCTGGATAACCGACAAACCGAATCTGGCAGGGAAGTTTATTGACTGGTTTGCAACGATGAATTTTTACCTCCTGGAATATGGTGATAACCATCTGGCTGTTGAAAAAGTAGCCTCGTTATTCTGAAGAAAAACCAACTCTGCAAATACATTCAGATAACAGGGACCTATTAAAATCCGAAAGACCGTGGGCCTGGTAATTTCAATTATAAGCTAATCCGGAAATCAGGCAATCCCGGATATAGCCCTGGTTCACGGAATTTCTGTGTAATTTGTGAATCGTTATTTACCGCTTTCTTTGAAAGACCGGGTAGTTGCTTTTTTATACCTTTGAAGAGGCTGCGAAATCATGAAATTGTATAGCGAATGGGCTATTTCCATACAATGAATAAATTGGATACATACCTGTTAACAGGAAAGCTCCTGGCTAAGGATATATTATATGATGAGAGCGATTTGACGATTGCGCTGAAAGATGCTGACCCCGACTGGGAGCTTTTTACACGCCTGGCAGATGGCCATCTTGTCCTTCAGACAATATATCCCAAGATCGCGAAGAGTACCCTGAAACAATTCTTTCCGGAAGATCTTATCACGCATCTCAGGATTATTAACGAGATGAATACACAGAGAACCCTTGAAATTATTGATCAATGCAAAGAAATTGACGCGATATTGCAGGAGATAGAAGTTTCCCCGATGTATATGAAAGGTGCCGCTAACATCCTCGAAGGACTTTATAATGATCCCGGAGAACGTATTCTTCATGATATTGATATACTGGTTAGGGAAGATCAGACAGATGACGCCTTCCAGGCACTTATAAATGGCGGATACAAGCTCAATGACGTATTTGACCAGAGATTACCTCTGAGTTCAAAGCATTACCCCATTTTGTTTAAACCGGGTCAGCCGGTTTATGTTGAAGTCCACAGGTACCCGGTTTCTCCGAAATATCTCGATACGATTAACACCGACGTTCTTTTTTCCGATAAGAGAGAAATTAATGGCATGAAGGGCGTTTATGCGATGTCGGATCATCATAAAATCATTCACAGTTTCATTCATTCCCAGATGGAACATTCCGGACACTATTATGCCCGTGAATTTCTTAGAACACTATATGACCTCTTGTTATTATCTCAAAAAGCTGACCCCGAAACCGTTTTTAAAGGATATCCCGAATTTCAAAGGTATACCGCCGGCTATCTTGATGTATTCTATAAAACTTTTTCAATAAAACCCCGCGTTAGGTATTACCCCGTACCCTATTTTCATTGTTATGTCAGGAGATATCAATTGAGTCTCCGCTATCCTGGTTTCGGCAAGGCATCTTTTTTAGTCCGGCGTATACTGCGCAGTTTTATCCTTTTTCCCCTGCAAGCCATTTTTGATAAGCAGAAGAGAAAAAGCCTGATTATAAAACTATTTACGAAAGACTGGTATCGAAAACAGCTCATGTTTTACGGTAATTTTTTCAAAAAATAACCGATACATACAGGCGGAATTCAAATCGGATTAAAATAAGCGATAGGTCAGGTTATGGTTAGAAAAATGTAATGAAACGAATAAGATATACCAGGAATTGGGAATTTCACGGATTGAGGAAAGGATTACGCAGAGGTTTCAACACAGATCCCGTTGGCTATCGGGACAGATTACACAGAGTTGCGCAGATTTTTTTCCTCACCATTAATCACAAAGATTCCAGGACACGAAGGAAAGATCTTTCTCTGACCCACTTGTTACTTTTTACTTTTTCCTTTGCCTTCCTGTCTCCCTCGATTATTCATGAAGGGAATTGAGACGCGAAGCATCGCGGCTCTAAGGCTCAACCACCCTGAAACAACTCCTCTCCCCCTCCAACTTCCCCCAAAATTTTCTTACCTTCGTTCCCAAAATCACCGGCTTATGAACGTACTTATCATCGGTTCCGGGGGGCGCGAACATGCGCTCGCCTGGAAAATAGCTCAGAGTCCGCTGTTGGACCAACTGTTTGTCGCACCCGGGAATGCCGGCACGAACGATATAGCCACAAATATCCCGGTGGGGGTAACCGATTTTGACAGGATTAAAAAAGCTGTCCTGGAAAATAATATCGGCCTGGTGGTTGTCGGACCCGAGGCCCCGCTGGTAGCCGGTATCCACGATTTCTTCCTGGCCGATGCCGATTTAGCAGAGGTTCCTGTCATTGGTCCTGACAGGAAAGGCGCCTTACTGGAGGGTAGCAAGGATTTCGCCAAAGCCTTCATGACGCGCTACGGCATTCCTACCGGCCGTTACCAGAGTTTTGGCAGCGGACAGGTCAACGATGCCGAAGTCTACCTGGGAACCATGCAGCCACCTTATGTGCTCAAGGCTGACGGACTGGCTGCCGGGAAGGGCGTGCTTATCCTCGACGATTATGAAACGGCCCGCCATGAGCTGGGCCTGATGCTCGAAGGGAAATTCGGACTGGCCAGTGAGACGGTGGTCATCGAAGAACACCTTTCCGGCGTGGAACTCTCGGTTTTCGTCCTTACCGATGGCGATTCTTATGTTGTCCTTCCCGAAGCCAAAGATTACAAACGGATAGGCGAGGGAGATACCGGTCTGAATACGGGCGGCATGGGCGCTGTTTCACCCGTCCCGTTCGCCGATAAAGCTTTCATGAAAAAAGTGGAAGACCGTATCATCAGACCCACCGTGGAAGGATTGAAGAAAGAACATATCGTTTACAAGGGGTTTATTTTTATCGGCCTCATGAACGTCAACGGCGATCCTTTTGTTATTGAGTACAACGTGCGCCTGGGCGATCCGGAAACGGAAGTGGTGATGCCCAGGGTCGACGCCGATTTCCTGGAGCTGCTCGTGGCAACGGGCGAAGGAAAGCTTGCACATAAAGCCATCAGGACCGACCCCCGCACTGCCTGTACGGTGATGCTGGTTTCGGGTGGCTACCCGGGAAGCTACGAGAAAGGAAAAGTTATTGGTGGTCTTGACGACACTCCAGGCAGTATCGTCTTTCATGCCGGTACAACAATGAAAGACAAAGTGCCCGTTACCGCCGGCGGTCGTGTGTTGGCAGTGACATCCTACGGCCGGTCCATGGACGAAGCGCTTGACGTTTCATACCGTAACGCAGAAAAGATTACTTTCGACGGGAAATATTACCGCAAGGATATCGGTTTTGATATTGGATGATGACGAAACATAAAAACCAGCTGCAACGCTTATTATCAGGCGATAAGGTTGTCAATGCCTTCGTGATTGCACTCCTGGCGGCATTGCTGTGGATACCGTCGTTTATGTCGCTCAAAACAAGTGCCTTTTATTACCCGGTACGACCCATGCCCCTGTATGGCTTCCTGGCACATGGCTTTGAAGGCCAGGTATTACTGTCAAAAATTTTTGCCTATCTCTTCCTGCTATTCCAGGGCATGCTCCTTGTACGGC
>DASQZK010000590.1:0-5878 GCA_035638735.1 Bacteroidales bacterium | reverse complement strand
TGCGGCAATGATATGGCACACTTCAGAAGGCACATCGCATTGTTCTGCCAGTGACACCCCCGAGAACGGATGACGGAGATATTTCCCGTACGTACCCTGTACGGGACGGCCGTCTTTCATGACATATTCCAGCAGCTTCCCCACATCGGCCAGTATAGCTCCGGCAATGAGCACGTCCAGGTTTACCGGCAGCTCGTCACCATAAAACGCATTTATGCTTTCCCCTGCTTTCCTGGCGATATGCACCACCGATCGCTTATGAGACATGAAGCTCACTTTCAGACCAGGCACCAGCAATGTGAACGGAATTGTGTTCAGGTCGGCAGGCGTCAGTACACTTTTATCCAGGGCAAGTTCCCAGGTCATAGCCGTCTTCTCACGCAGGTCCTTATCGGAAATCCATTCCAGCTCGGGCCAGAGTTTATGAATGGTATCTGTCATACAAATTTTTTTTAGGATTATACATGTATCGTTAACTCTGTTTGGGCCGGGGGCATCATAATTTAGCGATGACGGCATCGGCCATCTGGCGGGTTGAAGCAGCCCCTCTTTCTGTCACGTCAGGCCGCCCCGGCATCTTCATCATATCGTATGTCTGCACCCTTCCTTCTGCTATAACCGAAGCCACGGCATGGCGAATGCGGTCGCCCCTCTCCTTCTCCCCAACATGATCGAGCATCATGCATCCAGAGGCAATCATGGCAATAGGGTTGACAATGGATACAGGATAGCCGGCATATTTTGGAGCTGACCCGTGCGTTGGTTCAAATACGGCTACATCCTCACCCAGGTTGGCGCTGCAGGCAAAACCGAGCCCGCCGATGAGTCCGGCAAACCCATCCGAGACAATGTCTCCGAACATATTCCCGGCAACAATCACCCCGTAATGCTCGGGGTTCTTGGTAAGCCACATCATCTGAGCATCTATATTGGTGTTCCGGAGTTCAATCCCGGGGAAATCCTGTTTTTGCATGTCCATGGCCATCTTGTACATCATGCCTGACGTTTCGCGGATGACATTCGGTTTTTCGCATACCGTGACAGAACGGTATCCGTAATCACGGGCATGTGAAAAGGCCGCCCTGAGAATCCTCTCTGTTGCCTTCCTGGTGAAAATACGTGTGGACACAGATATCTCCTCTTTGGGCGCATGACTAAAATTCTTCCTGAATTTGGGATGCGTCATCAGAGCGTCGTAAACCTGCACCGGCGGATCGGACCATTCAACACCGCCGTAAAGTCCTTCCGTATTCTGACGGAAGATAACTACATCAACCTCCGGTTCTTCTATAGTATTGTTCCTGCCCCGGCGGATGAAGTTCAAGGGGTTGCCTTTCCATGTATGACAGGGCCGGATACAAATATCCAGGTTGAAATGTTGCCGTAAGCCAACGATGGGACTCGAATAAATATAGCCCTTATCACGCATTTCAGCCGATAATTCATCCGCTGCAGCATCCTTTGGTTTTGAGGTTATTGCCCCGAAAAGGCCGACTTTGTGTTTTTCAAGCAACTTAATAGTCCGGTCAGGCAACGGGTTACCTTCACGACACCAGAAATCCCATCCAATATCGGCTTCTACGTAATCGGCATTAAATCCTGCGGCTTCAAGGACACGGACAGTCTCTTCAAGAACGACCCGCCCGATTCCGTCCCCTGGCATGGTAACTATGGTTGGTTTTGTCATAATCGGTAGTTGTTTTTTTGGTTTTAGTTATGGTTTATAATCGTGTTATCATGGTCCTTAGCCTTGGTCAAATATAACTGAGAACGCTTAGAGAAACGCATAAAAAAGGTATGTTATAAAGCAAAACGAACAACTGGCAGGGCGGGCTGTTTTCTTTATGATTTATCCTGTATATTCTCTTCAGCATACGGCAGCCGACTGGAAATTTCATTGTCTTATAAGTTGTAAAACCTGGATTAAAAATGTTAATTTGTATGTAATCATAAAAAAAATCTAACAATTCATGGATACGATAAGCACTATTGAACCAAAAGAACTATGGTCCTGTTTTGAAGAAATCCTCAAAGTACCAAGGCCTTCCAGGAAGGAAGAAAAAATCAGGGCCTTTCTGATAGATTTCGCGAAAGAACATTCACTCGATTATAAAACCGATGAGGCAGGCAACCTGTTGATAAGTAAGGCGGCAGCCAAAGGTTTTGAGCACATGCAGCCCGTCATCCTGCAGTCACACATGGATATGGTGGGAGAGAAAAATTCGGATATCGATCATGATTTCGAGACCGATCCGATAAAGCCAAGGATTGACGGAGACTGGGTTAAAGCCGAAGGCACCACCCTCGGCGCCGATGACGGAATCGGCATTGCTGCCCAGATGGCCATCCTGGCATCAGACACCATTGAACACGGACCTCTTGAATGCCTCTTCACCATTGATGAAGAAACAGGGCTTACCGGTGCCAATGCGCTTCAGCCGGGGTTCTTCCAAAGCCGTATCCTGCTTAACCTTGACTCAGAAGACGAAGGTGAACTGTTTATTGGCTGTGCCGGTGGCGTCGACACGCTCATCAATATGCCCTATAAAGAGAAGAAGGTGCCGTCCGGACATATTGCCTGCGAAGTGTCGGTAAAAGGACTGACAGGTGGCCATTCAGGTGACGACATCCATAAAGGCAGGGGTAATTCCAATAAAATACTGAACCGCTTTCTCTGGAACGCCACCCGTAAGTTCAACATCCGACTGTCCTCTTTCGACGGTGGTAACCTCAGGAATGCCATTCCCCGTGAAGCGGTAGCCCTGGTTACCGTATCTGAATCGGATTACAGCCGTCTGAAGGCATGGTTTGATACCTTCCGCCAAATCATTAAAGATGAACTGCGAAGTACGGAAGCCCATCTGGAGATGGACCTGATCAAGGCCGACAAACCAGCATTTGTAGTCAACCGTAAGGCACAAAAAAAATTGCTAAACAGCCTGTACGCCTGCCCTAATGGTGTTATCGAATGGAGCCGTGAGATCGACAACCTGGTTGAGACATCCACCAACCTGGCTTCCGTTAAATTCAACGAGCCGGAAAATATCCTTGTCACAACCAGCCAGCGCAGTTCGGTGGATTCGGCCAAAAAGGATATCGCCGACCGCATCAGGGCGACCTTTGAAATGGCCGGTGCCGAAGTCATCCATTCCGACGGTTACCCGGGTTGGCAACCAGATTCCGATTCCGAAATCCTTAAAATTACTGAAAAAGCTTACCTCGACCTGTTTGGAAATAAACCGGTGGTAAGAGCTATCCATGCCGGCCTGGAGTGCGGGCTCTTCATGGATAAATACCCTGACCTGGATATGGTGTCTTTTGGTCCTACTATCAAGGGCGCCCACAGTCCGGATGAAGGTATAGAAATCCCGACAGCAGAAAAGTTCTGGAAACTCCTGCTGGAAACGCTAAAACGTATTCCCGGGGCATGATTTAATCAATGGGCTCGAAATCTTCCTTGCTGACGCCACAAACAGGGCAGTGCCAGTCATCAGGAATATCCTCAAACGCGGTCCCCGGTGGTATGCCGCCATCGGGATCGCCCTCTTCGGGATCGTAAACAAAACCACACACGGTACACTGGTATCTTATCATGGTATAGTTGTTATCGTTCTGATCTCGCAAAAATAGGATTATCTTAACAAAAACATAAACGATAACGGCGATTTAAGGACATCTTTAAAATGATCATTCATCATTTCCTCCGTTCACGACCTGGCCATTGTCCGCCCAGTGATCCGTAAATAGTCTAAACTTGAAACCGGAAAACATTACATATCAAAAGATTGAATCTGTTTTGCATGAATTCAGGAAAACCGACCTGGAAACACTCAGCGATGCTCATTTCAGTAAACGGTACGAAAAAAAATTCATCATGCATGAGTCAGGTCTTGAAGAATTGCTTAAAAGATCCAGGTCAAAATATGTAGTCCTCGATGTTGACCATCACATTCTGCAGCCCTACTCAAGTTACTATTTCGACACGGCACGATCGGACATGTACCTGAATCACCACAACTATAATTTCCCCAGGTATAAAATCCGTTACCGGGAATACCACTCAAATGACCTGGCTTTCCTTGAGGTGAAAATGAAAGATAACAAAACCAGAACTTTTAAACGGCGGGTGAGAGTGAAAAAGACGGGGAGGCACATCAGCCGTGTTGAGGAAGAAAATTTCATTAGAAAAGAAACACCGTATAACCCCCGGGACCTTTCCGTTATTTTGAGCAACGATTTTTACCGCGTTACCATGGCCGAACCGAAATCAGGCGAACGAATTACACTCGATACTGGTATTTCCTTTTATTCTGAGGAGCATGAGAGAAAGGACCTTGAAAAAATTGTTGTAATTGAAATAAAAACCGGCAGGATGAACGAGCATACGTTGTTCGAAAATCTTATCCCAACAGGCAGCCAGGCTGAATCATCCTTTTCCAAGTATTGCATTGGCCGGATATTCTTTGATCGTGATTTGAAATATAACAACTTCAAACCGGTTTTGAACAGGATTGAGGGGATTCAATCCTTATCGTAGATAGGTATTGCCTACTACCCGAACCACATCAATCAACGTCCCGTCGACCCATTTGACGCCGGCAATGACACGTTCACCCGTTTCAGGCCTGGCTGGTTTTCCACAAATCTTCCCGGCTTCATGGAGGAGATCATGAATGGAACGTACAGGCAGACCGGAGCCTTTGACTTTGTCGAGAAGATCTTCGCGCAAGGGGTTGATGGCGATGCCTCTTTCGGTAACGACAACATCGATAAGCTCACCAGGTCCGCAAAGTGTGGTCACATTTTCTCTTATCACCGGTATCCGGTCGCGGAACAATGGCAGCGGAAGGATGACCGTTTTCGAAAACAGGCAGTTTTGCCATCCGCCGATGCCGTGAAGTAGGTAACCGTCGGAATGGGTCACCACATTGGCGTTGAAATTCACGTCTACTTCGGTAGCCCCGAGAATCACAACATCGACCAGTCCGGCAAAATTGCCTTTGCTGTGGTAGTTATAACTGGTAAACGGGCTGGTCCATACGTGTGCGGCATTCCCGGACATGGACCGGACCCCGTCGAGGTCGAATGTCTGGCCATCGAGGATATAGTCCACGAGGCCTTCCTCCAGCATCCCTACCAGGTACTTGTTGCTCCCGCCACGGGCAAAACGCGCCCTGATGCCTTTTTCCTTCATGATCGTCCTGAAGTATTCGCCCACAGCCAGGGAGGTCCCTCCTGCCCCGCTCTGGAAAGAGAAGCCATCGTGTATGATCCCGGTCACTTCACAAAACCTGGCTGTCAGTTCGGCAAGCAATAGCCTGTCGGGCGAGCGCGTGATTTGTGTTGTCCCGGATATGATCTGCGATGGATCGCCAAGACGGTCGACAAGCACGGTGAAATCGACAAAATTACCCTGTATCTGCCATGGTATGCAGGGAAAATCGACAAGGTTATCGGTGACCACAATTACGTTGTCGGCATACTGCGAATCGGCCAGGGCAAAACCCAGCAGTCCGCATGCCGAAGACCCATACAAACCGTTGGCATTACCAAAAGCATCAGCTGTGGGGGCGCCGATAACGGCGATATCGATGTGCACTTCACCGTCCTGAACCGCCTGGTAACGGCCCCCATGCGATCGCAGCATACCGGTCCCCCACATTTTTCCTTCCGAGACAAACCTGCCCAGAGGACCGTTCATGCTCCCTTCAATACGTTCAATGGTGCCATCTTCGAGGTAAGGTATAAGGTGCGCATGACACGGGAAGGAGGCCGAAGGAAACCAGCGCAGGTTTTTGACGCCCATATCATGAGCCATATCGAAAACCATGTTGGCAAGAAGATCACCGTTACGAAAGTGGTGATGTGTAGAAATGGT
>DASQZK010000589.1:0-2652 GCA_035638735.1 Bacteroidales bacterium | reverse complement strand
GTCCTGTTTCTTGTATCCGGCAAGACCGTTTATTCTCAGCAGGCAGCTGTTAGAGGTGATGTTAAGGATAACGCCACCGGTGAAGCGCTGCTCGGTGCTTCTGTTTTTATTGAGAAAGGAAACATTGGCACGATAACAGGGAAAGATGGTGTCTTCGAACTGGAATTGCCTCCCGGTGAATATACCCTTGTAGCCTCCTACGTTGGTTATCGTACCACGAAGATACCATTAAGCGTCAGCAGGGGTGGAGATACCGCAATTCATTTTCGTATGAACAGGGATTTAATTGCCTTCTCCGATGAAGTTGTTGTTGTTGGTAATCGTAATGCACCCCGGAGTGTCACTTCATCAGCCGTGCCGGTTGACCAGTTTCCGGCGCCGGTTTTACAAAACAGTGGACAGACCGATTTGAGTCAGCAATTGAATGTCCTGGCACCTTCGTTCTATTCAACAAGAATGACCTATTCCGATGCTACCGACCATGTTGACCCGGCTACACTCAGGGGGATGAATCCCGATCAGACACTCCTGCTGGTTAATGGGAAAAGGCATCATCCGACAGCCATCGTAAACCTGCTCAGCGTGGTGGGGAAGGGCTCGGTGATCAACGACTTGAACACCATACCTTCGGCATCAATTCGCCGGGTTGAAATATTGCGTGATGGAGCTTCAGCCCAGTACGGTTCCGATGCTATTGCCGGCGTTATCAACCTGGTGTTAAAGCAGGATACGTCGGGACTGAACCTGCAAACACGCCTTGGACAAACATATAGGGGTGACGGTCTCAGGGAGGACATTTCTGCAAACTACGGTTTCGCCATCGGGAAGGGGGGATATGTCAACCTTACCACAGAATTTAACCGTCGCGGTGCCACAAACCGTGCAGGCATATACAATGGATTGATCATTCGCGGTCCTGGCCAGGACGGGTTGAGCTTCGAAGAAAACCTTGCTCTCGACAACCAAATCCTCGCCGACAGGAATCTCACGAGGGAAGATTTCAGGCTTCATCTTGGAAATTCTGATTTGGGCGACGGGAAGGTCTTTTTCAATACGATGGTCCCATTAAACAACCATGCCGAATTTTACGCGTTTGGAGGCATGAATTATCGTTACAGCAAGTCTGCCGGCGATTATCGTTTGCCAAATGATTCAGCCAGAAGTAACTATGCACTGTATCCAAACGGCTTCCTGCCACACATAAATGCTCGTCTAAACGATCATTTTATTTCAACCGGTATCCGGGGAACGCTCAATGGTTGGAATGCCGATTTCAGCAACACGTTTGGTTCGAACGGTATTGATTATTATGTTTCCAACTCGGCTAACGCCTCCATGGGTGATAACAGTCCTGCACATTTTTATTCAGGAGGTACCAGATATGCCCAGAATACGACAAATCTGGATTTTTCAAGGCATTTCGGAGAAACCCTCTTTTTGCACTTTCTTGATCTCAATTTTGGCAGTGAGTTCAGGGTTGAGAACTATCGGATAGAGCCAGGTGACGAGGCTTCATGGATCAATGAAGACCAGGTTCATTATCCTGGTGCACAAGGATTCCCGGGATTTCAACCTGTGGATGAAACAGATCGTTCAAGATATAATATTGGTTTTTACGGGGATATGCAACTGGGCCTGTCCAGGGCGTTGCTGGTTGACCTTGCCGGAAGGTTTGAAGACTATTCCGATTTTGGCAATAACCTTTCAGGGAAAGTCGCTGCCAGGTATAAATTCACGTTTCCATTGAGTATCAGGGGATCGGTAAGTACTGGTTTTCGGGCACCTTCCCTGCACCAGGTGTATTACAGCAATACGGGATCATACTATTTCGGGGGTAACTTGTTTGAGGTACTTACTGCAAGTAATATTAGCCGGGTAGCAAGGGCTTTCGGCATTCCTCCACTGAAAGAAGAAACGAGTGTCAGCTATAGTTTTGGTCTGACTTCACATCCATCTTCAAACACCACCATCACCGCTGATGTATACCAGGTGAACGTGGACAACCGGATAGTGCTGTCAGGTACATTTTACACGTTTATTCCCGAAGTATACGCACTTCTTTCTTCCTTGCCGACGGTTGGGGGAGCCCAGTTCTTCACAAATGCCGTAAATACCCGTACGCAAGGCCTGGACATCGTCCTGTCGCATCTCACCCCTCTATACAGCGGAAGCCTTGGCCTGAGTGCCGGCATTAATCTTAACAGGACAGAGGTTGTTGGCGATGTTCATGCCTCTGAACAAATAAAGGATAACGGTCTGGAGAATTATCTGTTTAACCGCCAGGACCGGGCACTGATCGAATTAGCACAGCCTCTCAGCAAGTACAATTTTACCATCAATTATACGCATAAAAAACTCGTGGTCACAATCCGCACCATCCGGTTCGGGCAGGTTTCCTACCGGGGAATTGATACCAGTGATGCCGAGCTGGCACGAGACCAGGATTACAGTCCGAAATGGCTCACCGATGCCAGGATTGATTACCATTTCCTGCCGTCACTTACCTTTACTGCCGGTGCAAACAATATCTTTGACATTTATCCTGATAAGAACAACCAGGTTCTTCAAAACTACGGGCGCTTCCCCTATAATACCGCGGTGACACAGTTTGGCTTTAACGGTGGTTTTTATTATGCCGGTCTGGAACTCGGT
>DASQZK010000588.1:0-2091 GCA_035638735.1 Bacteroidales bacterium | reverse complement strand
CACCGGCCCGGCGAAAAGGGAGATGGCCACAGCGACAATAATCAATAAGTTTATCCCTTGGAAAAATAATCGCATTTTTATATTCCTTTCAAAAGCATAGATTTGAACTAAAGTTTACAAGGAGTGAAAATTTGGAATCCCCATATCATCGCAGGAATGAATAGCCGACGAAAAAGCAATTGGAATCGATGCTTTTGTTATCGGACTTAAAACCAGCATTGGAAATATGATGGTACCGATAGGAGAATCTGATGAATTGGCCATCTTTTACTGTGTAACGAAACCCAATGCCCACTTGGGGGGTAAAACCCCAATCTCCTCCAAAGGCTTTAGGGGAAAGGTTTGTTACAACAAAACCAACCCCTGCGTCAACATAGGGAGTCAATCTCCCATAATTTTTAAAGTTATAGATAAGTAAAGGAGTTACACCGGCCAAGTAAGCGTCTTCACTTTCCTGTCTCGCATAACTGATAATGCCTTCCACACCATACGCCAAACTTGCATCACCGGTAAATTCCTTATATACCTTATTCCAAGATACAAGTAAGGGCACGAACTTGATATCTTCACTCACATTTTGGTTTAGGTGAAAGTTTCTGCCATAACCCACGCTAAATGACCATTCGGTCATGCCTTCGTTGAATAGACCTCCAGCGTAAACCTGTAAGGGCCAAAGCATGCCCACTAGTAATCCTATTGTCAGAGTTGCCTTTTTCATCCTGTATGCTCACGGTAAGGACAAACAAAATCACTCATATTATCTCTTATTTGGTGTCATCTATGGCATACGCGACTTTTATTCTGCCGGAAAAAGCAATGATAGACGCGGCCGGAGTCTGCACCACCTTTAAAGGTATTATTATGATTAAAGACCGTATGATAGCATTTATTTTCACCCTGTCTCTAATGCTTCCCATCGAATTTCTTGGATGCTCGGGAGGATCGAACGATTCGATAGTTTCAAGCGTGTCGCCAATCTCATCCATCGGGGGATGTGTCATCCGGTTTTTCGCTGGTGCACCGACTGCGAATGGACTTTCCGCAATATTGGTGCCGGCTAGTTTGACGTACTTTCATCTACCCGGCGGATGCCGCCCACAAAGTACATCATTTCGAAGGTGCGATTCAGCTTTCTGCTTTTAAAGTCGGCAACCGGAATGGCAGGAGGCACAAGGACCTTATCTCCGGGTTTTCCGTCAAAGGCCGGTACCGCAACCCAGACCCGCTTTTCTCCGGTGTCGATGTGAACATAAATGTGCCTGCCGGCATCGATCACCTCCACCACCGTGCCTTTAAACATCTTTGACATGCCTTCCGGCTCTATTGAAGGGGTTTGCTTGCTCCCGGATGTTTTCCCGGCAGACTGTTCTGCAGCCTGTTCGGTCGCCGGCAAGAAACCAATGGAAATCGTCAGCACCAGCAGTATCAACATATACCGTGACAAGCGGCAATATTTTTTTTTCATATGCCCCTCCTTATTACCATGAAGTTATACACGTTTTGCTACAACGGATAACGTTGCCCATTATGGACAACTCCGTGGCACCTCAAAAAGCATTTACCAGTAAAGAGTCCGTCGTCAATATATTCAAGCCGTCCCGAATCGTTCGGTGAAACAATGGCCAGATCGAAATTGATCAGATGGCTGTTGTTCATGGCATTGCCCTGCATGGCAGTTACACCGTGAGGGTCATGGCAGGCTGAACATGGCGCTTGTTGATCCACGACATGCAGCCGGTGCTCGAAGCTTACATCGGTCGCTAACAGAGAGGATCGGCTGTGGCATTGATAACATAGCGCATAGCTGGAAGGAGACTCCGGCGTAATATCATCGGTGATATAATTATCGGTTAGCAGGTATTGATTATCAGAGCCATGGGGCCCCGGGGGGTCTAATGGATCACTGTTGCCATGGCAATCCGTACAGCTGATGATGCTGGCGACAGTATATGGCGGCAGCAGGCTCGGGACATCCGGATTTTTCCCCCGGGTCACCACCGGATGGAACGACGGGTTTGCCGGATCGAACAAGATCCGTGTATTGAGCTCATTGATCTGACGGGTAACGGGCGGCGTACTGATGACATTGTT
>DASQZK010000587.1:0-2330 GCA_035638735.1 Bacteroidales bacterium | reverse complement strand
GGAAAGAAGTGAAAAGCATGAACGACAACCTGCGATACCACTCACTTGGTTTCTCCTATGACGGCTCCTTTTATATAACCGCGGGAACAAAATACGGAGGTGTTCTGGAGAGCGTTTCCACCGGTATTTATGTTTGGAAATATACGCCCTGACGGTCGGGTTGAATTGTTGCTTCTACAGTTTAGCTAAAGATTTTGTAACCATTCCTTCATAACCGGATTGGAAAAGCTGTATTTATCACCTGATCTGTAGATCAAGGCTTTCTTTTGCAGTGCTTTCAATGCTTCATTCATTGTAGAACCTGCCGGTAATCTGTACTTTTCGCGGGCATTTTCCGAAAAAATTCCTTCATCCTTGATTTTGGACAACGTCTGAAGAACAATCCTCTGGGCGTTGGTGAGCTGATCGTAGATGTCCTGGAAAATATCAGACTGTGAATGCATTATCTTATTAAGCCAGGTGTCCTCGAATTCCTCCAAATCCTGATCATAACCCTTTTCTATAAGATCAAATACAACTGAAGCAAAAAATTGTGTGTAGTGCGGCTGACAATCCGACTTTTTCAGTATGGACTGAATCGTTTGGTCATGGATTGGTAACTTGCGCTGGTGGAACTTTTCTTTGATGAAATGAAATAGTTCGTCATATCCGATTACCGATAAATTCATTTTTACAGCAAATTCGTAAAAAGGAGAACGGGCAGAGGCGAAAATATCTTCCATCATCGATTGCTTGCTACCAAGGAAAATGTATGATACCTGCTGATGCCTTTGAAATGAGGATCGCATCCAGTTCAATAAGAAAGGGTCGATTCGTTTAATTTCCTGGAATTCATCGAATGCAATACAAATACGCTTCCCCTTTTGGGCATGTATTCTGTCTGGAATATCCAATATGGTTTCAATATCAGCCTGTTGCTCAATCTTATTTACATGAAGGGAGAAGCCGGGATTACCGAATTCATCGAAAGATACAGTCGGAGAAAGATTCTTAAAAGTATCGGCAAGTTTTCCTGTTAACTCTTTTATGTCATCTTTCCAATTAAAAAGGTTTTTCGCCAGGATTTCGGAATACTTCCTGATGAAATCGTCCAGGGATTTAATATTGTAGAGGTCCACAAAGATACAGGTTGCTGTATTTGTTTCCCTGAATACCTTCTCCACAAGCGAGGTTTTGCCAAATCTTCTTGGAGAAAACAACCAGGTGGAATACCCGTTCCTAATCTGGTCCTTTAAAAAGTCAATCTCTTTTTTCCTGTTACAGAAGGCATTATCGTCAATCACAACACCAAACTGAAATGGATTCATGAGATCGTTTTTCTTTGTTTTCATTATTGTTTCGTAATTTAACGGCACGTAATTTAACGGCACGTAAAAATACGGAATGGAATGGAATTTTGCAAGGATAACATCGGAAGTTGGTTCATGCTTTCCGCCTTCCGCCATACATTACCTTCCAAATATTTCCCGAAGTTCCTTATTGCTCAGATTGCCGATCCAATTCTCACCTGAAGCCACGGTCATCTCCGCCAGGGCCTTTTTATTCTGTATCATCTGGTTGATCTTTTCCTCAAAGGTGTTTTTTGTAATGAAGCGGTGGACCATCACGTTGTTTTTCTGACCTATGCGGTATGCCCTGTCGGTGGCCTGGGCTTCCACGGCCGGGTTCCACCAGAGATCGTAATGGATCACATGACTGGCAGCGGTCAGGTTCAATCCGGTACCGGCAGCCCTGAGTGAGAGGATAAATATTTTGTCGGCATGGTTGGTCTGGAACTGTTCCACCATTTCTTTCCGTTGGTTCAAACTGCAACCGCCGTGGTAATAGAGTGGCTCCACCCCGTATCGTTCAGTGATGAAATGGTGAAGCAGCTTTCCCATCTCGGTGAACTGGGAAAACAGGAGCACCTTTTCATTATTTTCAGTGATGTTGTCGAGCTTATTGAAAAGCAGGTCCACCTTGCCGCTCATCGAAGCATCCAGGATACCGTTTTTAAGGAATTGCGTGGGATGGTTACAGATCTGTTTCAGTGCCAGGATCATTTGCAAAACAAGACCCTGCCTCACGAAAAGTGATTTCTGATCGGTAGGCGTAATACCTTCGATCTCGTCCATGGCCTTTTCGAGTGTTTTCTCATACAGCCCGGCCTGTTCCGGGGTGAGAGTGGCAAAGCTGTCGATCTCTATCTTCTCGGGAAGATCAGCGATGATGGATTTGTCCGATTTAAGGCGCCGCATCATGAACGGGGCCGTGACTTTCTTCAGCTTAGTGGCAGCTTCCTGATCGTTCAACTGTTCTACCGGGTTGCCGTATGTCTCGGAAAATTCTTT
>DASQZK010000586.1:0-4861 GCA_035638735.1 Bacteroidales bacterium | reverse complement strand
TCATCGATATGCCCCCGGGCACAGGCGATATTCATCTCACCCTTGTCCAGGAGCTGGCGGTTACCGGTGTCGTGATCGTTTCTACACCCCAGGAAGTAGCCCTTGCCGATGCCGTTAAAGGTATCGCCATGTTTTCCGGCGATAAGATCAACGTACCGGTACTCGGGCTGATTGAGAATATGGCCTGGTTTACACCTGAAGAATTACCCGGGAACAAGTATTTTATTTTCGGTAAGGAAGGCGTGAAAAACCTGGCAGCAAAGATGAATATCGAAATGCTCGGACAAATACCCCTGGTACAGGGAATCAGGGAAGACGGCGATTCCGGAAGGCCCTCGGCACTCGATGAAAACCATCCGGCAGGAAAACCGTTCGAGCAGCTGGCCCGGGCTCTGACAAAGGCCGTAGAGAAACGGAACCGTGAATTGGACCCTACCAGCAGAGTCGAAATTACTACACCCGGAAAACATTAATACATAACCAGATATGGACAAAGCTGATGTCCTTGAAAAAGTAAAAGCAGCCCTGGAAAAAGTCAGACCTTATCTCCAGGCCGATGGTGGGGATATCGTTCTGATAAATGTTTCCGACGACCTGGTGGTGACGGTTGAACTCACCGGCGCCTGCGACCGCTGCCCGTTCAGCGTGTATACCCTGAGGGCCGGCGTGGAAGAATCCATAAGGAACATGCTTCCCGATCTGAAAGAAGTCGTGGCCATCAACAATATGCAATAACTTTTGCCGGACATTTTATGCGACATCCGTCAGTCAAGATTGTTATTCATTGTCAACCCGGCCCGCGACCCCGGTCACGTTTAAGCCGAGCCTAACGGTCCGGATCCGGACATCCCGGTCTGATTTTCTTTCCCCGGGTATGCCTTCCCACCCTCCGGCCTTCACATTGTAACCTGAAAAGTGACTTTTATTCAGAATCACTAAATTTGTGGCTGAAAAAAAGCATTTTCCATAAAATAAGGTTGCATTTTTGCAGTTATTCATATTACTGCTAAAAAGGAAAAATTTGAATAAAGCTCTCAGAATAACACTTGTACTTACCCTGGTCTTTGCCGCAGCGTGTTCAACAGAGAAAAACACCTCCATGTCGCGGAATTATCACAACCTGGTATCTCACTATAACATATACTTTAATGGAAGTGAGAGTTTAAAGAAAGGTGTTAACCAGGCGGGAAAATCATTCCAGGATAACTTCACGCGAATCCTTCCGCTGTTTTATTTTTCCAGCCCGCAGGTCTCCCAGTCGATAACACCCGCCATGGACCGTTCCATTGAGAAGGCCACAAAGGTTATTACGCTTCACTCTATTACCGCCAAACCCGAGATAAAAAGAGGGAACCTTACCGAGAAACAGAAGGAATTCTATAATAAAAAAGAATTCAATAAATGGGTTGACGACAATTACATATTGATGGGCAAGGCCTATGTTTATGAAAATAAGTTCAAGCTGGCTATCGAAACATTTAAAAAAGTCGTCGCCGATTTCCCCGACGAGCCGATCCGTTACGAGGCGTTGATATGGATGGCCCGGGCGTATAATGAACTCGGCGATTACCGTGAATCCCAGAACATCCTTGAGATAGTCAAGAATGCCGGGGACCTTCCTCAGGAATACCAGGGTGAATTTTATACCACGTATGCCGATTTTTTCATCAAGCAGGACAAGTACGAACAGGCCATACCACAACTGGAAAAAGGACTGGAGCTCACCCGTTCAAAGGACAGGCGCATCCGTTACACCTTCATCCTGGCCCAGCTTTACCAGGAAACAGGCAATTCTGAAATGGCCGTGGAAAATTACCAGCAGGTCATTCACATGAATCCGCCCTATGAAATGACCTTTAATGCCAAGATAAACATGGCCCGGTCATATAAGGCCGGATCAGGAAAGGAGAAGGAGATCGTCTCCACTCTTGAGAAGATGCTTAAGGACGACAAAAACAATGAGTTCCAGGATCAGATCTATTATGCGTTAGGAAAAATCGCACTCAAAGAAGGCGATACGTCCACGGCCATTGAGAATTTCAAGATGAGCGCCGCCAAGTCGGTGAGTAACTATAATCAGAAAGGACTGACCTATCTGGAACTGGGGGATATCTATTATGAAAAGCCCGATTATCCGCTGGCCCAGGCTTATTACGATTCCACGATCCAAAATATTGACAAAGACTACGATGACTTTGAAATGCTCAGTGTTAAAACCAGGAGCCTGACGAACCTGGTTAAACATTTGAATGTTTATACTCTTGAAGACAGCTTGCAGACACTGGCAGCTTTACCTGAAACAGAACGCCTGGCAAGGATCGACAAGATCATTGAAAATGTAAAGAAACAGGAAGAAGACGAGCGTTTGCGTAAACAGGAGGAGATGCAAAATGCTCAATATGGCTCCATGGGTATGAATGCACGCGCGAATACAGCGAACAACCAGCAGGGCGGGAAATGGTATTTTTATAACCTCAATGCCAAGGGATTCGGTCAGCCCGAGTTCAGGATGCACTGGGGAAACCGTAAGCTGGAGGACAACTGGAGACGGAGCAACAAGCAAACCATGGATATGATTGAGCAAAACCAGGAGGCAGAAAGTGCCGATAGCACCTCGCAAAAGAAGACGGCCATCTTCAGTAACAAGAGCCGCGAGTTCTATCTCAAGGGTATTCCCCTTAACGATTCTGCACTGGCTGTTTCCGGCCAAAAACTGGAAAATGCGTTATATAATATGGGCCTTGTCTACAGAAATGAATTGAAAGACAATAAGGAAGCGGTAAAAACTTTTGAAGAACAGGTACGTCGTTATCCCGGTGGCCCCAACAGCCTTATGGCTTACTATAACCTTTATGAACTGTACAACCTGAAGGGCGACAGGCAAAAGTCGGACTATTTTAAGGATCTTATTATCAGGACATATCCCGATAATCCGAGGGCAAAAATACTGGCTAATCCTTCCTATGCAAAGGAAATGATGGCGGAACAGAACAAGGTTCTTGATCTGTATGAAAAGGTTTACCAGGAATACCAGGACGATAACTACAGCGCGGTCGTACAGGATGCCAATTACGCCTTGAGGACTTATCCCGGCGATAAAACAGTGCCCCGGTTCAGGTTGCTCAGAGCCCTTGCTATTGGCGGGTTGCAGGGTAAAGAAGCCCTGAAGGACGAACTGCAGAAGGTCGTTAAGGAATTTCCGAAACATGAAGTCAGTGATTTTGCACGTAACCTGATCAAGGAAATATACACCATGGCCCCCGAGCTTGAAAAAGCCGACACCCAGAAAAAAGCCGAACAGATCTATAGTTATGTTACCGGTGGCAGTTTTATTTTTGGTGTAGCAGTGGCGAACGCGGAAGATGTAAACCAGATGAATTTCAATATTATTAATTTCAACCTGGATAATTTTAACCGCCTTAACCTTGGGATCGAGAATCAAACCATAGGCAAGCAGTCAGTGTTACTGGTTAAATCCTTCTCCGACCTTCAGAGTGCAAAACGGTATCTTGAAACATTTAAAAACGATACGGGGGTTTACAGGAGCCTGGACCCTGCTAATATAAGGCCGTTCATCATCTCAGATTCTAATTATGGCATCCTGGCCAATGATCTGGACTTTGAGAAGTATTACCTGTTCTATAAGAAATACTATCAACCGTAATTATGGAAAAGAAAACAACAATACTATGGGTAGATGATGAGATTGATCTTCTGAAACCCTACATTCTTTTCCTGGAAGAGAAAGGCTACCAGTTGTCGACGGCCACCAACGGAGAGGATGCCGTAGGTATGGTAAACGGGAATGAGTACGACCTGATATTCCTCGATGAGAACATGCCTGGTATCAGCGGCATCGAAACCCTTAACAGGATAAAAGCCCTCACCCCCTTCACCCCGGTGGTCATGATCACTAAGAGCGAAGAGGAAAACATCATGGAGGATGCCATTGGTTCGAAAATAGCCGACTATCTTATTAAACCGGTTAACCCCAACCAGATACTGCTGACCATTAAGAAGAATACAGAGACCAAGAAGCTGATCAGCCAGAAGACAACATCCAGCTATCAGAGTCAGTTCGGACAAATCAGCATGGCCATCAATACAGCTTCCGATTTCGACGACTGGACCGAGATATACCGTAAGATCGTATACTGGGAGATTGAACTGGAGAACTCATCTGATTCCAATATGGACGAGATATTGCTGATGCAGAAGACCGATGCCAACAAGGAATTCTCCCGTTTTATCTCGAGGCATTACCACGGCTGGTTTGATCCCGGCCAGGAAAGCAAACCCCTGATGTCTCCTTCCATTATTCCAAACAGCGTGTTCCCCCTGCTTGAAAAAGGGGAAAAGGTGTTTTTCATTCTTATCGACAACCTGCGCTACGACCAGTGGAAAACACTCGAAGCTGCCATCACCGAGTATAGTCATCTCGACAGGGAGGAACTCTTTTGCAGTATCCTTCCGACGGCAACGCAGTACTCGAGAAATGCCATGTTTGCCGGTCTGATGCCCTTTGATATTAACAAGTTGTATCCCGAATTGTGGGTGTTCGACGAAGAGGAAACCGGGAAGAACCTGCACGAGAAGGAACTCTTTGAGAGACAACTGTCGAGACTTGGCAAAGATATCCGGTTCCGGTACGAAAAAGTAACCAATCAGCGTACCGGTAAGAAGCTGGTAGACAGCTTCCCCGACCTGATGAATTACGACCTGAACATCATTATCTACAATTTTGTAGACATGCTGTCGCACGCCCGTACCGACATGGAGATGATAAGAGAGCTGGCCGATAACGAAGCGGCCTACCGTTCGCTGACGGCATCGTGGTTTCATCATTCACACCTGTTGGAAC
>DASQZK010000585.1:0-9116 GCA_035638735.1 Bacteroidales bacterium | reverse complement strand
GCTGGAATTCAGGCCAGCGAAAAAACTTCCCTCCGGAACAAAATTCAATGTGGTATTCAGGCTCGATAAATTGTATCCCGCAAAAAAACAAAACAATCGTTTCGCATTTTCATTCAATACCTTCCCCCTGAATATTGATGTTGAATTCGAAGGGCTCAAAACGTATACTAGTTCTGAACTTACCTTAAATCATATTGATGGTCGCATAAGAGCAACAGATAAAATAAGCCCACCGGATATCGAGCAAATAGTTGTGGCCACGCAGGGCGACAGGATCCTGCCTGTAAGCTGGGATCATGCAGACGACGGGACGCTTCATGCATTCACTATAGACAGTGTGCTCCGTGAAGATGCAGGTGAAAAGGTCGTTATCAGCTGGGACGGCAGTCCTGCCGGTATCGATGCCAAAGGATCAAGGGAATACGAAGTGCCGTCCCTTGGCAGCTTTGTACTCATGGATCATAAGATCGTGCAACAACCCCAACAGTATATCCTACTCCGGTTTTCTGATCCCATCCTCAGCAGCCAGTCGCTGGAAGGTCTTATATCCCTTTCGAATAATACCAGCCTTAAATTCAGCGTAAATGATAACGAGGTGAAGGCCTACCCGGCCGTCCGCCAGTACGGGACCGTCAAGCTGGACATCTCCCCTGGTATAAGGAACGTTTCGGGTTATGGTTACGATGTTGAACAATCACTCTCACTCAGTTTCGAGGAGTTAAAACCTGGTGTGAGACTCATCGGCGAAGGGGTTATCATTCCCGAATCCGGAGGGCTGTTGTTCCCGTTTGAAGCCGTTAACCTGAAGGCCGTGGATGTGAAGATCGTTAAAATATTTGAAGACAATATTGCCCAGTTCCTTCAGGTAAACAGCCTTAAAGGAGATCATGAACTAAAACGTGCCGGCAGGCTTCTTATTAAAAAGACTGTTGATCTTGTCCCGGAACGCCCGATTAACTTTGGCGAGTGGAATGCCTTCACCCTGGATCTCAGTAAGCTCATAAAAACAGATCCAGGGGCTATTTATCGCGTGGAGCTGAGCTTCCGGAAGAAATATTCACTTTACCAATGCCCGGGAGAAGACACAGAGTCAGAAGATCTTACCAGTACAAACCGTGATTTTGAAACCATTAACGAAAACGACTTGGCTTACTGGGATGCCACTACCAATTACGATCCTTATTATAGCTCGTATAACTGGAATGAACGCAATGATCCCTGTTCAGACTCATATTACACTTTTTACGGAAGAAAAGTAGCCAGGAACGTACTGGCCTCCAACCTGGGCATAATAGCCAAACAGGGTGAAGACGGCTCGATGCTTTTTGCGGTTACTGATTTGCGTACAACACAACCGCTCGATAATGTAAAGCTCGACATCTACAATTACCAGCATCAGTTATTAGGTTCTCTTACCACCAATAACCAGGGCACAGCCACTACCACTCTTGACAGCCAGCCCTGGCTTCTCATTGCCCGGAAAGATAAGCAGCGGGGTTATCTGCGTATCGATCAACGGTCGGCTATCTCGCTCAGCCAGTTTGATGTATCAGGTTCACACACCGAAAAGGGTGTTAAAGGTTTTATTTACGGAGAACGTGGCGTATGGCGACCCGGTGACACCATTCACCTTGCTTTCATAATGGAAGATAAGTCGAACCAGATACCTGATGAGCATCCTGTGGTATTCGAGCTTACGGACCCCATGGGGAAACTGAGGAAAAAAATTACCAGGACATCCGGACTCAACGGTTTATATTACTTTCCGGTAGCCACTTCGCCCGATGATCCGACAGGTTCATGGAAAGCGAAAATTAGCATTGGCGGATTGCGCTTTTACAAATCGCTTCGCATAGAAACGGTAAAGCCCAACCGGTTAAAGCTTCACCTTGATTTTGGAGAAGATATGATTTTTTCCGGTGAAGAGCCGGTTAAGGGAAAGCTGTCAGTCACATGGCTTCACGGGGCTCCGGCGGGAAACATGAAGACCAGGGTTGACGTAAACTATACAACGCGTCACACCGTTTTCGAAGATCATCCTGGTTACATTTTCAATGATATTGCAAAATCATTTAATCCGGTAGAAAAAGTCATTTTTGAGGGAAAAACAGATGCTGAAGGTAAAACAACATTCGAGCCGTCGCTGGATGTCGGTCACCAGGCCCCGGGTATGCTAAATGCGATTTTCACAACCAGGGTATTCGAACAGGGAGGCGACTTTTCGATCGATCGTTTTTCGGTTCCTTACTCCCCCTACCCTGCGTATGTAGGATTGAAAGCACCCGAAGGAGACCGTTACGGGATGTTACAGACAGATACCCTGCAGGAATTCAAAATTATATCGCTGGATCAGAAGGGAAATCCGGTGAAACGGAAAAACCTGGAAGTGCGGGTGTACAAGCTTAACTGGCGTTGGTGGTGGCATTCTTCCAATGAAAACCTTGCCTCTTTCTCCGGAAATTCATCGCACGAAACAGTTTACAAAGCGACCCTAAATACGGGCAGTGACGGTAAAGGAGTGTTCAACGTGAAAATTGGTTATCCGGAATGGGGCCGGTTCCTGATTATGGTGAAAGATCCAACAGGTGGGCATTCGGTAAGCCAGATCGTATACTTTGACTGGCCCGGATATGCGGGAAGAGCATCACGAAACGATCCGCAGGCAGCAAGTATTCTGCCTTTCAGTTCCGACAAAACGAAATACAATACAGGTGAAACCGCTAAAATATCCATTCCGGCCAGCATGTCGGGAAGGATTCTCCTGACCATTGAAAGCGGCACGAAGGTATTGGACTACTACTGGCTTGAAGCTAACGGCCAGGAAACGACCTTCAGCTTTACCGTTACCCCGGAAATGGCGCCAAACGTTTATGTTAATGTTTCACTTATCCAACCTCACGCACAAACCAAAAATGACCTGCCCATACGGATGTACGGCGTCATTCCCTTATTGGTTGAAGACCCGGAGACACATCTTTTCCCGGAGCTTGAAATGCCCGGGGTTCTCCGGCCGGAATCAGGGACTACCATAAAAGTGTCGGAGAAGAACGGACGAGCTATGACCTATACAATTGCCATGGTTGACGAGGGCCTTCTCGACCTGACCAGGTTCAACACACCGGACCCGTGGCATACGTTTTATGCAAAAGAAGCTCTTGGTGTCAAAACGTTTGACCTTTACAACCTTGTCCTGGGTGCCTACGGCGGACGTATTGACGGCGTTTTCAGCATCGGCGGAGGTGAAGATGAAAATGGGGGGAATCCGCAAAAACGGGCGAACCGTTTCCCTCCCGTCGTGAAATTCCTGGGGCCCTACTATCTTAAGGCAGGCCGTGAGAATGAACATCAGGTTCAAATACCCAACTACACCGGTTCTGTGCGCACCATGATCGTTGCCGCTAACAATGGCGCCTATGGAAGTGCCGACAAAACCACGCCGGTGCGCAAACCGCTTATGGTCATCACTTCCCTGCCCAGGGTTTTGGCTCCCGGTGAAAAAGTAAGCCTGCCGGTCACGGTATTTGCCTTGGAAAACAACATCAAGGATGTTGATATCAGCATTGAAGCCAACGACTTATTCGAAACAGGGGAAACGTCACGAAAGGTTCACTTTGATGCCATCGGTGAACAGACTTTCAATTTCGGTATAACCGTTAAGGAGAAGACCGGGATTGGAAAAGTAAGTGCTAAGGTGGCTTCGGGCAACGAATCGGCCCATTACGACACCGAGCTTGACATCAGATCTCCCAACCCGGAGATAACGAATTTTGTTTATGGCGTTATCGATCCGGATAGCAGCTGGGACAAAACATTCTCTCTTCCGGGTATGCAGAGTACAAACAAGGGGATCCTCGAGGTATCGTCCATACCACCGATGGACTTTGGAAGACGACTTAAGTACCTGCTCCGGTATCCTCATGGATGTGTTGAACAGGTAACCTCGGCAGCTTTTCCACAGCTGTTTCTTAAAAATGTCATCGATGTAAGTAGCTGGAATTCTGATATTACTACAAGGAATGTTAAAGCTGCGATTGAGAAACTCGGCAAATTTGTTCTGCCTTCAGGAGGCTTTGGATACTGGCCTGGCTCTACTATTGAAAATGAGTGGGGAAGTAGTTACGCGGGTCATTTTCTCCTTGAGGCCAGGGAACAAGGTTACGATGTTCCGGAGGCGTGGTTATCGGGCTGGCGGAGATATCAGCGCAAAACAGCCCGTAACTGGAGGTCATCGGGATATAGTTACGAGTGGCAGAAGGATCAGAATGAGCTAATACAGGCCTACAGGCTTTACACCCTGGCCCTTGCCGGAGCCCCGGAGACCGGCGCCATGAACAGGTTGAGAGAAACACCCGGCCTTTATCATATTGCAAAATGGCGTCTGGCAGCTGCTTATGTGCTGGCCGGACAGAAAGAACAGGCCGAAGAGATGGTCAGAGCTGTCACAACCGATGTTGATCCTGTATATCACACTGAATATACATTTGGTTCCGGACTGCGGGATAAAGCCATGATTCTTGAAACTATGAATTTGCTGGGACAAAGGGAACAGGCCGTTCCGTTAATTCAATACATTTCAGACCAGCTGAGCAGTGGAAGCTGGTACAGTACCCAGACCACAGCATACGCCCTGATGGCCGTTTCGGAATTTCTCGGTAAGGACAAGATGAGCAGGGAGGTTAATTATGATTTCCATTTCGACCATGAAAAAACGCAACATGCCGCAGCTGTAAATCCCGTATCTGAGATTCACAAAACATTTGACGGGACTGCCGATGAATCGGTTCAGGTAACCAATACCGGCAAGGGAACGCTTTTCGTACGCCTTATGCTCAGCGGGACGCCTCTGGCAGGAAAAGAAGAGGCCAAATCAAGTAACCTGTCCCTCAGTATCGATTATCGCAGCATGGACGGCACACCGCTGAATATTGACCGACTCAGTCAGGGAACAGACTTTGTGGTTGTCGTTTCGGTGTATAATCCAGGGTCAACAGGCCGTTATTCGAACCTGGCCCTGACCCAGATTTTCCCATCCGGATGGGAAATACAGAATATGCGTCTGTTCGGTTCAACCCTCGGCGATTATGACAAACCTGATTACCAGGATATACGGGACGACCGGGTATACAGCTATTTTGACCTGGCGCAGAGAAAAACAAAACGATTTGTCTTCAAATTAACAGCAACCTATAAGGGCCGGTTTTATTTGCCGGGAGTCTCTTGCAATGCGATGTACAATAACGATATAACGGCTGTGGTGCCAGGTAAATGGATCGAGGTTGTAGCCCCGGGAGAATAATACCGGCTAACGCTCCTGGTTAGAATCTCGCGCCAGGTGAAGATATGAACACCTCCCGAAGGTGATGAATAAAGATGAAAAAGCTTCCTTTAACGATAAGCCGGGCAAAGTTTATTGCGGCCGGGGTGTCTGTATCCCGGCCGCTTATCTTTCAGGCAACCGAGAAAGACATTGATACCCATCCTGAAATTCATTGTTCGTGCACTATACGGCCATTTAAAACCAGAATACCGATCAGACACATACCTGACCGGGATGTGGTCGGTAATGAAATAGAACTGGATATATTTTTTACCGGCAATGATAGCAAAACCAATGTCGTCGAATGCCCTGTCCATAAGGGAATAACTCAGAGAAAGCGTCAGTCCTTCCACCGGTCTTGCAACACCCATAAATGTCATTCCGGGATAAAGCCTTCCATTCAGCATTTCCAGCTCAGCAACAGTGCCCAGGGATAATGCGCGATTCAGTTCATATTCGGCCCCGGCAAAAATGCGTGCAGGTATCAGGGCAATATAAGGATCGTTCGATTGTGAAAGCCTGAAATTAGACACTATACTATCCTGAAGAGCCTGTAAAAGATCAGTATCAGTACCGCCACGCACATAACTGTTCAGATCTAAACCGCTGAAGACAAAATGCCCCGACTGCTCAAGAACACTGGTATTCCTTCGCCAGCGAATAAAACCGAGATCATTAATACTTGCCGATAATGTGAGCCTGTCGGTGTAAGCATATATGATGCCTGCATCGAGCGCAAGACCCAAATTCCCGGATAATAAATAACGGGGTACATCCGTAAAGCTGTTAACCGGCGATCCTACGTTTGTTACCAGGCCGTCGTTGTTGACGGTAACATCAACCGGGAGGGATCCAATAAGCCGGAATGAGGATGTGCCGGACAATTCGATGGGAGAAGCGGTTGTAGTCAGACTGAGTTTGGAGTTAAGGGTCTGGAGGTGGCCGGCACCCATAAGAAATTTCAGTCTTCCTCCAATATAGAGACCATCATAGATTTTTTTTGATCCACCGAAAGCCAGTTCTGTAAAATTGATGAAATGAAACCCGGTACCGTTAAGATTGATCTGCCTGGGTTTATTGGTCGCCAGGTCCCAGTTACCATCCCGGGCATCTACAATATCGCGCGCAAAGGTAATCCCGGTTGAAGACCGGTTTGTGGCATATACGGAAAAATACCAGTCGGCATATCTGAATCCAAACCCGAATAGCGCCAGTTCCGTGCCGATTCGGACATTGTTCATGTTAGCAAGAACCGAAGATAACATGCCGGGATTCAGCAGAATTGAATCACCAGACATCTCGCTCCGGGTGGTAATAGCCTGGTTATAGGAAAAACCGTTATTCCGGTAAGAAAAACCAAGGTCTGACATTCCGGGCAGGGCTACAAAGTTACGGCAAGAGTACCATACTGCCGGGTTCAGGTTAATGGCCTGGGGAACTTCATCCAGGAGATAACCGGTTTTATCCTGTCCATCCACATCCGGAGAACCCGCTATCATACCTGTGAGTATGAGCAGGGCAACCAGCTTTGGAAAGGATAATATCCATCCGCGAAGATACCGGGTCATCTTATAATTTATTGGTATTTGTATCAAAGTTGATAATAATGCCGGCCTTCAGTAAAAGCGACTGGTTATTGAATATTTTCACCTCGCGTTTCATCCCTGTGGTATTCAATTTGCCTTCGGCTATAAGATACCTCGTGCTCTTTATCTTATGGGCAAGCCGCGTTGAAATGCCGGCATTTACCGACCCTTTGCTTTTAGGGGGATCCTGTTGCCATGTTTCGACAGGAGGTGCACCAGAAATGGAAACCGGTTTTTCGAATACCGTATCGGTAATATTCATATCTGCATCGGCCAGATATAACTGGACCTCCATATCGGCAGGAAAGGAATTCTCGTAGTAAAGGTTGAAAATGATGGCACCTACATCGCCGTTATCTGAAATGGTAAACCTGTCGGGCTTAAAATCAGTTGTATCGCGCATGTAAATATACCCGGCATATCCTGATAAGGGCAGTTCGAGAATAACATCCAGACCGAGACGGCTTTCCGCATCGATGAACGGATGAACGCTTCCTTCCGGTGGTTTAAATTGAATGGCCGGCAGGTATTTGATGCTGGTTACCGTGCTTGAAATAATTTCATCGAGATTTGAATTTCTGCCATCTACAATTTTATGGTCATTACCCCCGGTCAGAGGTACAGCTGTAACAGCAGATGCCGGGTAGAAATAATCGGGTATGGAAGGCATGCCCTCACCTGTAAGTTCCATCTCTCCGTCAGTCTTCGTATAGGCGCTAAACGCCTTGAAGCCCAGCCCGGTCGGAATTCCAAAAGAATTATTCGTGCGTAGGGTTATCTTCGGATTGGAAAAGTAGTATTCCCCATCCGGCAAATCATCGGAGTAGGTAATTTGCAGAGACTGCTCCGGAAGATCGAAAGAAAGGTTGCCCGGATAGCCGTATATCATTCTCCATTGCCGGATTGTCAGTTGAAGATTAAGATCAGCCAGGATACCGCCGGGCTCCACCACCGTATTTTGAGGAGGGATGGAAATAATTAAATTGCCGGCAAGTACGTTCTCTCCCTTGTCCGTTCTGATCATCGCTCCGTTTAGAGATTCATTTATTTCTGTTGAACCCTGGTCAAGTGTTCCTCCGGGTTGTCCGCTTCCTTCCGTAATGCCCGGAAGGACAACATTAACCGTCTGGCCTTTGTAGGGTATATCTGGTGTCGAGATAATAATGTCCCCCTCCGTTACAAGAACACTGTCTATCGAGCCATTCATTACATCCCCCTCCGTTTCCAGTGGTATCCCGAAGGGTATGGTGGTTTTGTACCCAGCTGCCGAAAGATCGATGGAAATCCCGCTCTGGTTTACAAATTGAAATGAACGGGAAATTCGTCCAAATGATACAAGGTCTAGGGCCGGTGGCGAAATCAACGAATCGGCGTAATACATAGAGAGGACACTATCGGCGTTGGCCCTTATCATGGTCGTTTTCGAATCTCCAATAAACTTGCCGATAGCCAGATCAAGATAGCCTATCGGGGCAGCAACGTCGGCATCTACCTTAATATTGGGGTCAAATTTTCGCAAATCGACGGTTTCCTTTACACATGATCCTGTCAAAAAGCTGCTTGTAATTATCAACCCAAGTAAAACTTTAGTATTTAGGTTTACGTTCATGTCCATTATCCTTCAAAAATGAAGTTCCGCAAAAGAGTTTACAGGGTTGTATTCGTTGAGAGAGGAAGTGGCAGGTTGACTGTTACAATACAACGTTAAATAACAGGATCTGGTTCATGCGATGGTAAGAAAATATTTTCTTCTTCTCGGTCCCTGGCTTGCCAGTGCATGGAATAAGAGGAACCGGCCGGCTATTCAAAAAAGATAGTTTGGCCGGTAAACGCTCGATTTCACTGTCCCGGTATTCCGTCCGGATGTTTATCTTTGTGATGATACATATACATTTTACATCCTGGTTTCCGCCGCTAAAAATGAAAAGTAAGGCGGACGTAAAGGGATATGTTTGATTTTATGTGGATAGCATGAAAAGAAGAAAGCGAATCAGTCCGTTGGGTTTTTGGCCGGTAACAGTACTCCTGATCATGGCTGCTATATTTTTCTGGTTCAGTATACCCGACCCGTTGTTTCATGATCCCTTATCAACGGTTATATACGACAGGCAGGGTGATATTGCCGGTGCTCACATTTCAGATGACGGTCAGTGGCGTTTTCCTGTCCCGGACAGTGTACCCGGAAAGTTCTCATCATGCATCCGCTTATTCGA
>DASQZK010000584.1:0-5113 GCA_035638735.1 Bacteroidales bacterium | reverse complement strand
AAATATTACCCTTCTCCTCATCGTGCACTCTCGATACCCGCAGGTATTTCAGATCCCGCGACAAGGTCGCCTGCGTCATCTTGAAGCCGTTGCTTTTCAAACGACGTAACAGCTCGTCCTGACTGGCAATTTTCTCCTCCCGGATGAGTTTCCTGATGGCTAAAAGCCGTTCGCTTTTGTTCTTCATGTATATTTATACATTTTATCTGCAAATTTATACATTTTTTATATTGCAAAACAAGGTTTTTAGAAAAAAATTGTACTTTTGAAGCTGATTTTATCATCAGGAGCCTTGTTTAACCCTTCCGGGAGAACAAGACATTCCCGGAATAACCTGGTAGGTGTGATCAGCTATGCCTTTTCCGGTTTTGCCCGTAGGGCAGAAATGTGAATGCCGGGGTTTCGTTTGCTGCCGGAGGTCAACAGAGATTCAGGGCAATGCGTAAGGGGCATTAGGGCAATGTTCTGAGATTTCGTTGAGGAAGAGTAAAACAAATTTAACCTGTAAATGTCAATATGGGTTAGATACCTGGCACTTTAACATAAAAATAACTGATTATCATTAATTTTACGCGCTACATAGACCAACCTTAAAAAGCTTCATTTTTCATGGACCAATCAATAAAAAAAATCATACTCCTGGGATCGGGAGCGTTAAAGATCGGAGAAGCAGGAGAATTCGACTATTCCGGGTCGCAGGCCCTTAAAGCCATGCGTGAAGAGGGCGTTGAAACGGTACTGATAAATCCCAATATTGCCACTGTGCAGACCAGTGAGGGTATTGCCGATAAGATCTATTTTCTGCCAGTCACACCATATTTTGTTGAAAAGGTCATTGCCAGAGAGAATCCCGACGGCATACTCTTGTCCTTTGGCGGCCAAACGGCCCTGAACTGCGGTATTGAGTTGTTTCGGGGTGGTATTCTTGAGAAATATAATCTTAGGGTACTCGGAACGCCTATCCAGTCAATTATTAACACGGAAGACCGTGAATACTTCATACAGAAGCTGGGGGAGAAGCATATCCGGACACCCCGGTCATTTGCCGTGACCAGTGTGGACGGGGCCATTGAGGCCGCCCGGGAGGTTGGATTTCCTATCATAATACGGGCAGCCTACACGCTTGGTGGCCAGGGTAGCGGATTTTGCGGCGATATGGATGAGTTGAGACAGATGGCGGAAAAAGCCTTTTCCTACTCATCCCAGATCCTTGTGGAGGAATCGCTGAAAGGATGGAAGGAGATAGAATATGAAGTTGTACGCGACCGTTACGACAATTGCATCACGGTATGTAACATGGAGAACTTCGACCCGCTGGGTATTCATACCGGGGAGAGCATCGTGGTAGCGCCTTCCCAGACGCTTAACAACAGTGAATATCACAAACTCAGGAAGATATCCATTGAGTTAATACGGCATATTGGTGTAGTTGGTGAATGCAATGTTCAGTTCGCCCTCGATCCGGAATCGGAAGACTACCGGGTGATTGAAGTTAATGCCCGTTTGTCGCGTTCCAGCGCCCTGGCATCGAAAGCTACCGGGTACCCCCTGGCCTTTGTTGCAGCCAAACTGGCTCTCGGCTACGGGCTCCACGAACTAAAAAATTCGATCACGCGTACCACCCCTGCGTTTTTTGAACCCTCGCTTGACTATATCGTTTGTAAGATTCCCCGCTGGGACCTTAATAAATTTATCGGAGTATCGAAGCAAATCGACAGTAGCATGAAATCTGTTGGTGAGGTAATGGCCATTGGGAAAACCTTTGAAGAGGCCATACAAAAAGGTCTCCGGATGATCGGCCAGGGCATGCACGGCTTCATAGGAAACCATGAAGCAGGTGAGGAAAATGATCTCGACACCGAGCTCAGTGAACCGACCGACATGCGTATTTTCGCTATCGAAGAGGCCTTCGAAAGAGGTTATGATGTGGCAAAAATCCATGACCTGACCAGGATTGACAACTGGTTCCTGTTTAAACTCAAACGTATCTTCGACCTGAAAAACGAGCTGGCTAAGTATGATACCTTGGAGGCCCTTCCCGATGAATTGTTGAGAGACGTAAAGATCGCCGGCTTTTCCGATTTTCAGGTAGGAAGGGTTGTTTATAAGAATCAAAACGTTGAAGAGAACCTTCTCAAAGTGAGAACCTATCGTAAGAAGCACGGCATTATGCCTGTTGTAAAGCAGATTGACACACTGGCCGCTGAATATCCGGCAAAAACGAATTACCTGTACCTGACCTATAGCGGAGACGAACATGACATCGCGTATGAAAACGACGGAAAGTCGGTTATTGTGCTCGGTTCGGGAGCCTACCGGATAGGGAGCTCTGTTGAATTTGACTGGTGTAGTGTTAACGCGCTGAACACGGTCAATGAAGAGGGATACCGCTCGGTGATGATCAACTACAATCCCGAAACGGTAAGTACCGACTACGATGTTTGTGACCGGTTGTATTTTGATGAACTTTCCTTCGAAAGAGTGATGGACATCTGTGAACTGGAGATGCCTAAAGGTATTATTGTTTCTATGGGAGGACAAATACCCAACAACCTGGCCATGCGCTTATTCAAGCAGGATATACCCATTCTCGGGACTTCACCAGTCTCAATCGACAATGCGGAAAACCGCAACAAGTTCTCGATGCTGCTCGACAAGCTCGGCATTGATCAGCCACGGTGGAGAGAGTTGACGAGCATTGAGGAGATCGACGAGTTCGTGGAAACGGTAGGCTTCCCCGTCCTTATCCGACCCTCGTACGTACTTTCGGGGGCCGCCATGAACGTGGTGTCTAACCGCGACGAGATGGTACACTTCCTGGAGCTGGCAGCACGGGTTTCAAAACAGTATCCCGTTGTTGTATCCGAATTCATCGAACAGGCCAAAGAAATTGAAATAGATGCTATTGCCAGAGACGGGGAACTTTTCACCTATGCCATTTCGGAGCATGTCGAGTTTGCCGGGGTTCATTCGGGTGACGCCACCATGGTGTTTCCTCCGCAGAAGATTTATTTCGAAACTGTACGCCGCATCCTGCGTGTAGCCCGCGACCTGGCCAAAGCGCTTGAAATATCCGGTCCCTTCAATATGCAATTCCTGGCCAAGGATAACGACATTAAAGTGATCGAATGTAACCTTCGGGCTTCGAGAAGCATGCCGTTCGTATCGAAAGTGCTAAAAGCCAACCTTATTGAGATGGCTACCAGGATCATGCTGAAAGCGCCCGTGGAAAAACCGCATAAATCGAGTTTCGACCTCGATTACATCGGCATTAAAGCGCCCCAGTTCTCATTCGCACGACTTAAGAAAGCCGACCCTGTTATTGGTGTCGATATGGCTTCGACAGGGGAAGTGGGATGTATCGGAGAAAATTTTTACGATGCTGTGCTCAAGTCAATGCTTTCGGTAGGTCATCGCATTCCGAAGAAAAACATTCTGCTCTCAACCGGCCCGATGCGGTCTAAGGTAGAGCTTGTTAACAGCTGTAAGTTGCTGGCCGGGAAGGGCTACAACTTATTTGCCACTTTTGGGACACACCATTTCCTGAAACTAAACGGTATTGAATCGACACCGTTGCACTGGCCCGATGAAGACAAGAAGCCAAATACGCTTGACTATCTCCGAGAGGGCATGATTGACCTGGTTATCAATATCCCCAAGGATCTTTCAAAAGTCGAGTTGTCGAATGACTACATGATAAGGCGCAGTGCCGTTGATTTCAACATACCGCTGATCACCAATGCCCGGCTGGCCAGTGCCTTCATCATTGCTTTCTGCAAAATGGACATCGATCAGCTATCGGTGAAGAGCTGGAATGAATATTAGCAATTTCATTTCTCGACGATTATGAATGGGGTGATTATGGCCGGATGGGGCTTGTTTGGGTCGATTACAAGAATTTTTTTTCGGAAAATCAACAAGAGTGGACGGTGGTATGGCCGGTGTATCGCCGATAATGATTTCAGGATAACATGATCGTTAGACCCTTTACGTCATTGATCGTCAGGGCCTTATGCTGAAGGTCCGTTTTGCTTCCAGGCTTCCGGCCATGTACCTGCTTACCCGTCTTCCAGTGCATTAGCACCACTTACGATCTCAAGGATCTCGTTGGTAATACTGGCCTGGCGGGCCTTATTGTAATCGAGTTTAAGTTCTTTGATCAGGTCGGTAGCATTGTCGGTGGCCTTATGCATAGCCGTCATCCTAGCACCGTGTTCCGAGGCAAAAGAATCGAGCAGTGCCTTAAAGAACTGAAGCTTGAGGCTCTTTGGGATCAATTCGTGGATAATATCTTCTTTGGAAGGTTCGAAAATATAATCGGTATGTGTCTGCAGAATTTTACCCTTCTCCTTCTCTGGTTCATCCTTCTCTTCGGGCACCGGGAGGAACTGTTCCTCGGTCAAATTCTGTACGGCTGCATTCCTGAACTGGTTATATATCAATTCAATGCAATCGTAACGACCTTCGGCGAACATCTTCATGATCCCGGAAGCTTTTTCGGCTGCATTTTCGTAAGTAAGGTCATCGAACAGGTCGTTATCTTCTTTGACGACATTGTATTTCCTTTTTTTCAGGAATTCATAGCCTTTTTTACCAATGGCATAAAAATCGACATTTCCGTTAGCCAGTTGGTGCCCGTACTTCTCATGAGCAACGACAACGGTCATCTTCTGAACGTTGGTATTAAAAGCCCCGCAAAGGCCTTTGTTAGATGTTATCACTACAAGTAAAACCTTGTTTGCGTTGCGGTTAACCAGGTAGACATTATCGTTATCATTATGCAGGGCATCGCTAATCGCTTTGAGGATATCCTGGAGCTTATCGGCATAGGGCCTCAACTGCACGATAGCATCCTGTGCTTTTCTCAGTTTGGCAGCAGACACCATTTTCATGGCGCTGGTGATCTGTCTGGTTGAGGTAATCGAGCTGATCCGTGTACGTATCTCCTTTAAATTAGCCATTTATTAGCGTTTCTTATTATTTGCTATTCCTGTAATTTGCTGTAAGCTCACGAGCCACGTTAGTCAATGTTTCTGTTATCTCATCGTTGATTTCACCGCTAGCGAGTTTGTCGAGGACATCTTTATGTTTTACTTCAAGATATTCGAGGTAT
>DASQZK010000583.1:0-8687 GCA_035638735.1 Bacteroidales bacterium | reverse complement strand
TGCATAACCAGCCAGGCTGGCAACACCTTCCTGTATTCTGGCTCCGCCTGAGTCGATGATGCCTATTAAAGGAGCACCCATTTTCAGCGCCATCTCCTGAATTTTCGAAATCTTCGCGGCATGTACCTGGCCCAGTGAACCTCCCATGACGTTAAAATCCTGCGAAAATGCAAACGCCAGTCGATTACTGATCTTTCCATGCCCTATGATGACGCCGTCACCAAAATTCTGACTGGTCTTTCCAAAACCCGTCGAGCTGCTGGCTGGCGTACTGAAAGCATCAATCTCATCGAATGTGCCCTCATCAAAAAGAATTTCTATTCTCTCCCTTGCGGTAAGCTTTCCCCTGGCGTGTTGCTTTTCTACAATCTCAGGACCATGTTGCTCCTGGTACAACTGATCACGCTCAAGAAATTTGGTGAAGTTTCTACCTTTTATATCCATAAAGAATCAGGTTTCGATTGACCCCATTTGCCTAAAAGAGGACAAATTAGTCTCTTTTTCCTCCAACATCAAATAAATGTTGCTATTTCACAACCTGTAAACATGACAAAAGTCAATCTTTTTTCCCCCTGCAAATGTAACAATAAAATTAATTTTTAGAATTTTTATCTCTAATATTATTCCCAAAAACGGCTATGAAACTGTATACCATATCATTGTGACTCATAAATTTATCGAACATTTCGACACTGGAACACTACTTTATCCCGGCCAAACCATATCTCGAAGTGACCATCACCATAGCCTGGGTATCAAGCCAATCAAAGCTGTCGTATCGTAAAAACATCCTTATTGCAAAAAAGATCGCTAATCCTGCCCAAAAAATAAAAAACTGCCGGGTGTATAAACACCCGACAGTCCCAATTAATGAACGTAATTACCCCAAAATTAACCATTCATTAACCCCAGGTCATTCATGTTTCGTTGACAGGAAAAGAAAATTATCGCAAATAATCTCTGTCGAATACCGCTTGTTGCCCTCTTTGTCTTCCCAGGCATTCGTATGGATCTTACCTTCCACATAGAGAGGAGCGCCCTTTTTAACGTAATTCTTTACAACTTCAGCCTGTTTGTTCCATACAACAACCTTATGCCATTCCGTCTTCTCAACCACTTTCCCTTCCCTGTCAGTGTAGTTCTCATTGGTCGCCAGGGGGAAATTGGCCACAAACTTGTTATCTTCAAGTTGATTAACGCGTGGGTCATCGCCCACGTGTCCGACGAGTGTAACTTTGTTAATTCCTTTTTTCATGGTATTGAGTTTTTAGTTGCTTTTCATCTCTTAATGGAAAAAAAGCCAAAATCTCAGCTACCAAATCAGGAAAAAATGCAAAATAAAATGAAGAAAAATTTTAATTAGCTGTTTATCAGCTATTTAGATGGAGGTAAAAAATGAAGAATCAGGGTTGCCCGTTCAGCATATACGGAATTATGCTGTTGCAGCGACTGGAAGTTACGCCTGGCTTCAGGTACCTGGTCGAGTTTCAGGTAACACAAACCCAGATACCACTGACAATGTTCCCGGTAATAATTGAATCCCCGGTTAAGTACAAGGTTGAAATTCATGACAGCATCATTAAAATCAGACATAGCCATTTGCGAGAGGCCAAGGTAAAAGAGAGCTGTCACATTGCTGCTGTCGGCCTCTATATAGTTCGACAGGCGAAGCTTCGATTGGGAATATAATGCTTTCTGATAATAATAGATTCCTTCGATGAGTGCATTCGCACTATCGTTTTTATGATACGATCGGCTGATCAGATCCTGGTGATAAGGCGTGAAGTAGGTTGCGAAAATTTCGTCGGCTGTCGGAACCTCTTTGCTGGAAAAGAAGAGGAATATCGCAGGAAAAATGACGGCGGCAGGAAGAACAAAATATAAAGATTTGCGAAACGATGTCCTGGAAGATTGAGCCTCTTTGGGTTTATGCGCAATATGGCGATCATCTTTCCTATACTGACTCTGATGAACTTCGTTTAGCTTCCGGCGGAAACGCATTTCAACATGATGTTCAAGGGTCTGGTCTATCAACAGGTGAAGTTGATACTCGCCTCTAAGTTCAGGGTCCATGTCGAGATCTTTGCGAAATTTTTTATTCTCGCTCTCAGACAGACTACCATCTAGGTATTTTTGAATCCTCTTTGTATGCTTCATTTCTTAATTCCTTGTAACGCGGACTTTCCCAAATTCTCGCAACCAGTCTCTCTTTACATAAAGTCCTCCTGTTACGGGTATATTGATCGGATGTAAACCCCATCATTTTGGTGATCCTGCGCACCGGGGTGTTTTGTATAAATAAAGTTAATAATTTTTGACAACTTTCACCCATCTCAAAGAAATGATCCAGCACAAGCTTTCTTTTTTCCATCCGGATGTAATCGTTTATGAAATTATTTTCGTAATCGATCAACTCATCAGGGTCCAGGAGATCTGAAGAAACGGTGCGTGTTCTGCGAAGTTCCTTTATCCAGAGAAATTTGTTGATGGAAAAAAAATACGTCCCGAATGTACAGGTCAGAACGGGCATAAACTTTCTGATCTTCAGGTAAATAATGACCAATGCATCCTGGAAAACATCCTGGGCATCGAGTTCACTGCCGTGGTTGGTCTGAACATAATGCAGTACCGAGGGATAATAAACCTTATATATCCTCTGCAGGATTCGCTTGTCCTCCCGCCTTATCCCGTCAAATATCTCCTCTGGTGAAAGCCTGTCCATTTGAATTACATATAGTTCAAAAATAGAACTAATTCAGAAAAATACAAATACCTATATTCGAGAAACATGGTGACAGTCACATTACTTTTACGGCGATTCCACGCCAGACCATATTCAAAAGACCCGGACAGAAAGCAAATGGTTGCCTCCCTCTCAACAGGCCGGCCGGGTATCAAAAGGAAATGTCCTGCTGGTAGTTTCTATATCTATTGACAGAAGCTTATAAAAAACGGAGATTCAAATCTTCGTTTCTCAAAGCCCGGTGCGGTATTCTTCTATTGGTGTACATGTACAAACCAGGTTTCTGTCACCATAAGCGTCATCAACGCGGGCTACAGATGGCCAGAACTTGTTGATCTTGATCCACTCCCGCGGAAACGCCGCTTTTTGCCGTCCATAGGAATGCGACCAGTCATCGCTGGTGCATTCACGGTCGGTATGCGGTGCATTCTTCAGTACATTATCTTCCCGGTCGGCTTCCCCGTTTTTTATTTCCAGTATTTCAGCATGAATGGACTTCATGGCATCGATAAACCTGTTGAGCTCTGCCAAAGATTCACTCTCGGTGGGTTCTACCATGAGTGTACCATGGACAGGGAATGAGAGTGTTGGCGCATGAAAGCCGTAATCAATCAGGCGTTTTGCGATATCTGCTTCAGAAATGCCGGCTTCGTTTTTAAAATTTCTGCATTCAAGGATCAGTTCATGTCCTACCCTACCCTGGTCACCGGTATAGAGCGTTGAAAAATAATCCTTCAGCATTTCCTTGAGGTAATTGGCATTGAGGATGGCCACCCTGGTAGCTTTGGTCAGTCCGTCACCGCCCAGCATTTTAATATAAGCATGAGATATGGTCAGGATACTGGCGCTGCCATAAGGTGCCGATGCAACGGCGGGAATGCCCTTTACGCCGCCCGTACTAACCACAGGATGTGCCGGCAGGAATTCCACCAGGTGACGCGCCACGCCAATGGGACCAACGCCGGGCCCACCACCGCCATGGGGGATAGCAAATGTTTTATGCAGATTCAGATGGCATACGTCGGCACCAATAACAGCGGGGTTGGTTAGGCCGACCTGTGCATTCATATTTGCCCCGTCCATATAAACCTGCCCTCCGTTTTCATGGATAATCCCGACCATCTCCCTGACCTCCTGCTCAAACACGCCATGTGTTGACGGATAAGTGATCATAAAGGCTGCCAGTCGTTCGCGATGCTCAAAAGCACGTTTTCGTAAATCTTCCACATCAATATTACCGCGGTCATCACAATTAACCACCACGACATTCATCCCGGCCATAACTGCACTGGCAGGATTGGTGCCGTGAGCCGACGACGGGATCAGAACAATGTCGCGCTGACTTTCACCCCTGCTGGCATGATAGGCTCTTATAACCATAAGCCCGGTGTATTCACCTGCCGCACCAGAGTTGGGCTGAAACGATATCTCTTCAAAACCCGTAATTTCCCTCAGGTCACGGGCCAACTCGCTGAAAAGCTGATGGTAACCCTCCACCTGGTCGATTGGAACAAAAGGATGAATATTGGCAAACTCGGGCCATAAAAACGCAAAAAGCTCACTTGCAGCATTAAGTTTCATGGTACACGAGCCTAACGAGATCATTGAATGGGTCAGTGAAATATCCCGTCTTTCCAACATCTTGATGTAACGCATCAGGTCGGTCTCGGATCGGTATTTATTGAATACATCCTCTTTTAAGAAATCTGATTGACGTTGGAACGCATCATCGAAGCCATACACCGAATCCAGGGTGTTAACCGACCGAAAACGCTTACGCACAGACCTGGCAAAAACCTCGAGGAGCGTGTTGAGGTCTTCAATGCTCACAGTCTCATCCATACTCAGGTTTATGGTATTATCATCGTTATACCTGAGGTTTATCTCACTCTCAAGGGCTGTTTTCCTGATATCACTAACGCTGACACCGCCTGGGATCTCGAACCTGAGGGTGTCGAAATAGTTTTTGTTGAGTTGTTTGTAACCGATCTCCTGCAAACGATCTTCAACCATACAGGTGGCAAAGTGAATGTACCCCGCAATTTTTCTCAGTCCTTCAGGACCATGGTAAACGGCATACATAGAAGCCATGGTAGCCAGCAATGCTTCGGCTGTGCATATATTTGAAGTGGCCTTCTCACGTTTGATATGCTGTTCCCTGGTCTGCAAGGCCATTCTCAGAGCTGGTTTGCCATGGCGATCAACAGATATGCCTATGATGCGGCCGGGAATCTGGCGTTTGAAATTCCCGCGGGTAGCAAAAAAAGCAGCATGAGGGCCGCCAAACCCCATGGGGATTCCAAACCGTTGCGTGGATCCGACCACCACGTCGGCATTCCATTCGCCCGGGGGCGTAAGCATTACTAATCCCAAAATGTCGGCAATGACACCAACCAGGGTGTTACCCCTGTGAGCATTTTCAACCAGGTTCCTGTAATCGAAAATCTCGCCGTCGCCATTGGGGTATTGCACCAGGCATCCAAAGAAGCTTTCATCGGTGACAAAGGTTCTGAAGTCGCCTTTTATCAGGTCAATACCCAGGGGAGTAGCTCTCGTCTCCAAAACAGCCACCGTCTGGGGAAATATTTTTTCATCAATAAAGAATTTAGATACCCCTGCTTTTACAGCTTCGCGTGACCTGAGATTATACATCATGGTCATAGCTTCAGCGGCTGCCGTCGATTCGTCGAGTAAGGAGGCATTCGCCAGCTCCATACCCGTCAGGTCGGTAACCATGGTTTGGAAATTCAGCAGGGCTTCAAGCCTGCCCTGGCTGATCTCTGCCTGGTAGGGGGTATAAGACGTATACCACGCCGGATTCTCAAGAATATTCCGGCGAACAACAGAAAGGCTGACTGTATCGTAATACCCGGTGCCAATATATGATTTAAAGAGCTTGTTTTTCTTCCCCGTCTCCCTGATGTGCTGCAGATATTCGTACTCGCTGAGTCCGGCAGGCAGATTTAATGGACGACTCAACTTGATGGAAGCAGGTAAGGTTTGATCAATCAACTCGTCGAGTGTGGCTACTCCTGTTTTATCCAGCATTTCCTGGATTTCAGAATCACGAGGGCCTGTATGACGATCAGAAAAACGGTCTGTAATCATCTTTAATCTATTAATGTTTATGTCAGAAATACATGAAAGGTGTGGCAAAATTAACACCTCACCAAATTATACTATGCTGTCGCAATATGTTTAACAACTCTATCTTAAAAAAGGATTATGCTCACGTTCCTGTCCAATGGTTGTTGAAGGACCATGTCCGGGGTATACCACATACTCATCGTTGAGTGTCAGTAGTTTATTTTTTATGCCACCGGTCAGGGTCTCATAGTCTCCGCCGGGAAGGTCGGTCCGGCCAATGCTCCCCGCAAAGAGGACGTCACCTGTGACCAGGAATTGCTGATGTGTATTTTTTAAAACCACCGATCCGGGAGAATGGCCGGGAACATGCAATATTTCAAGTATTGTTGCGCCGAACGTGATGGTATCGCCCTCTTCGATATACCGGTCCGGGTCTCCAGGTTGTACCATTTCAAATCCAAAGATCTGTCCCTGTTCAACGGCCCGGTTAAGCAGGAAGGTATCATCTTTATGCATGAGGAAAGGGATTTTGAATGCTTCCCTGAGCCTGGTTACACCCGGCAGATGATCAACATGAGCATGGGTATTTACCAACATTACCGGGGTAAGCTTATGTTCTTTGATGTAATCGGTGAGCCTGCCTGTTTCTTCGTCTGTCGCGCAGGCAGCATCAACAATAATACATTCGCCGCTGTCGTCTGAAAGCAGGTATGTGTTTACCTGAAACGGATTAAAGACAAAGGTTTTGATATCCTGCATGGTATTATGTTCTAACCTGATTTTCCTTTAAGTAAAGGGACAAATGCAAAGCTGCCGTGTTCGGTACGTGTAAAGTTTGTCTCGTCCTCTTTTACAATTTTTATCATCTTTTGTCCGGCCGAACCACCAACAGGGATAACCATGGTGCCACCGATGGCCAGCTGGGAGAACAGTTCTTCAGGAACACCGGGTGCACCCGCCGTAACAAGTATCCTGTCGAATGGAGCGTACGAAGGGACCCCCTTGTAACCGTCGCCATAGAAAAAACGGGCCTTATAACCCAGCTCCGAAAGTATAGCCTGGCTTTTAAGAAAAAGTTCGCGTTGCCGCTCAATGGTGAAAACACGAGCCCCCAGTTCCAGCAGTACAGCCGTTTGGTATCCCGAACCGGTGCCTACCTCCAAAACCTTATCCCTGGCTTTCAGTTCCAGTAACTGGGTCTGGAATGCAACCGTGAAGGGCTGCGAAATGGTTTGTCCGGCCCCAATGGGAAAAGCCTGGTCGCTGTATGAGAACTTAACGAATGAACTGTCCATGAATCGATGCCTGGGCACGGTGTTCAAGGCTTCAAGAACACGTTGGTCACTAATGCCCTTGTTCCCGACAATTTCAACAAGTTTTTTTCGTAGTCCTTTATGAAGGTAAGAGTCTTTCATCATATTTTTCTAATGCTCTGCAAATTTAACTTTATCAACATAAATAGTTGAAAAGTATGCCAACTATTTCTTCACATGCTTTAACAATTAGGTTAAGTTTGCCCACAGAACCCGGACTCAATGATACGCACAGGCCTAATCGGTAAATTTGAAACATCGGCGAAATACGCAGGGCTCATCGGTCAACTTGAAGGGTGTATGGCTGCCGGCGTCTGGGATAGCGGAAAAAACGGACGCTCCACCCCCCTGAATGGCAACAGGAATAAGGTGTTTTACACCCCTGAAACACTTTCCAACTCGGCCGATGCCGTCATCTTTACCTCCCGCCAGGGCCAGACCTTCGACATGATGCGGGACATTCTCAAAGACGGCCGACACCTGCTGATCTGTCCCGATCCTGACTTGTCTTTTAAAAAACTGGAACTGTTGCTGAAGATAGCCGAGGAGGCAGGCGTACTTCTCTACATGGCCCGTCATCTATACATTGCCCCCCTGATGGAACCACTCAGGGAACACGGTTCCAACCCACAATATATCAACATTTACAAGTGCGAAAACCCGGGTACGTCAGTCAAAACAAACCATATCAATCAAACCCTCTATTTGGAGATCATCTCCCTGCTCTCAATCATCCATGCGCCTTTCCGAAAATGCGCCTTTACCTCGGTGCCTATACACTCGCCTGAACCCTCCCTGGTAAACATCAGGATGGAGTTCAGCAATGGCGCCTCAGCATCACTTACCCTGAACCTTTTTTCACGCGAAAATTACAGGACCACCGAAGTCTGCTCGTCCGAAAACATGGTAAAGTACGACACGCGTAAAAACATGACCGAAGTTAGCGGGAAACACCATTATGGTTTGCCAGGTTCACCCCTGAAAAACGAAATACTGGAAGACTTTAACCTTAATGAAGATATCGCCCGCTTCCTGGATCTGGTAAGGCGAAAAGCCTACCCTGCCGATCATTATATCTCCGGAATTATGACCCATAAAATAGCGGAAGAGATTATCCTTAAACTTACCCCCGTAAATAACAGCACAGGTTAGCCTCTCAAAATTGCTACCTTTGCATAACAAACACCAATATTTTGCCGTTGTAATATCCTGGTAATAGCATACCTTTTTGTCCATGAACACCAGAAAACAGATCACGAAATACGTGGTATTCGATTACCTGATGGCCTTAATCAGCTGGACCCTGTTTTTTATCTTCAGAAAGGTCTACGTTGAACCATTAAAATTCGGTTACCGGATCCCGGTTCACTTTTCTTCAGCCTTTTTCCTGGGACTGGCCCTCATCCCCTTGTTCTGGCTGTTGAATTATTATTTTACAGGTTATTATAAAGATATCTTCAGGAAATCACGCCTGAATGACATCCTGCAGACATTTCTCCAGTCACTTGCCGGAACGCTAATCCTGTTTTTTCTCCTTCTTCTCG
>DASQZK010000582.1:0-7514 GCA_035638735.1 Bacteroidales bacterium | reverse complement strand
TTCCATCTTCGGCAGTAACTGTTACGGTAGCAGTACCAGGCACGGCATCGGGCATGGTCACAACAGCAGTCGCTCCTGCATCGGTAACAACGGCATCAATGGTTGGCAATGCACCACCCGGAATCTGTACATCATATTCAGTTGTTGTGGAAACGAAATCAGCAAGGCTGTTACCATTAATCAGGATGTTGGCAAGCGTTGCGTCACTCGACAGAGGATTACCTTTAATGGTGATATCATCCATCTGCCAGCCATGGTTTGCATCGGGATTCCAGAACATCAGGTGGAGGTTCTCAACAGCCGGAAGATCTTCACCGAGGGTAACCCATGACCAGGTATTGTTTCCCGGGAAGGTATCAGGTTCTACGGTGAAATTCTTATCCATGTTGGTCCATGTCTCACCGTCTGTCGAATAAGCAGCGTTGAAAGTATGGTTGCGAATTCCTGGCCATCCTGTTTCATTGAAAAATCCAAACTGGAGGTGCATGTTCGTATAGCCCATGGTATTGATATCAAACATACTTACAGTATCACTGCCTGAATAAAAAGGTCCGAGGAACATGGCTCCACCGCCCGAGGCGGCAGCATATCCGGTCGAAGGATTCGTGTTCCGGATCAGGATAGGATCTTCGCTCCAGCTTTCACTTCCTGAATACATGGTATAAGTATTGGCAGGATTGAGCCAGTAACCTTCACCTAAGCCGAAGTCTTCATAAAGCACGGTTTCTGTTCCCATAACCACCGGGTAACTGAAAAGGATACTATAAACCCACTGCGTCTCACCGTCAACAGCAGTGACCGTAACAGTAGAAGTACCAGGAATCTCAGTAGCATCTGTTACCTCCACGGTTGCTCCAGGATTTGTGGCTGTAGCAGTTACCGCAGGAATGGCAGTTGAACCCTCCGGAACATAATACCTGTAAAAGGTCTTTGTACCAGAGAATTTTGGGATGGTAGTACCGTCAACCTGAAGATCTGAAAGTGTGGCATCAGTTGAAATACCAGTCAGAGTAATGTCATCCAGATAGTATTCGTGCGGATTGTCGAAGGCATTTATAAACATAATATACAGATTATTGGCTGAAGGAAGCTGCTCTGTCAGTGAAACCCATCCCCATGCCTGTGGTCCGGGGAAGGTGTCCTGAGCAGTCGTTGTTTTAGCCATATCTGTCCAGGTAGAAGCATCTGTACTGTACTGTATAGTAACAGCATGATCCCTGATTCCTGCCCAGGCGGAGTTGTTATACAAACCAAAATGGAGTAGAACATTACCCATGGTGTGGGTATCAACTTTCAATAAAAGGGTATCATGCTTGTCTGTAACGCCATCCCAGTTAAAATGGCCTTCCATGTCAACATAGTTTTCACCTGAAGCATCGGCATAATTTGTTGAGGGTACAAGGTTCCTGATAAACAAAGGAATTGTGTCAAAATTAAAGGCATCAGGGTTATCGTACTTCGCGAATGAAGCCTCCGTTCCTTGCCAGTATCCGTCACCAATTCCAAATGCTTCCTGGAAGAAGGTGTTCTGTGCACTAATGTTTGCAAAGGCAAACAGCATAAATAACAGTGCAAAATAATTGTAAACTTTTTTCATAATGAAAAATTTTAAGTTAGTAACTGATTTAAGATTAAACCGGGATGTATTTGAGGGTGGTGTGGTCCTCGAGACGCAATACATTGCGTCTCTCAGAACACATCACCCCGGAATACACCCGGAAAAATTTATTGTATGATAAGGTTAAATACCTCTTTAGCATTGTTTCCTTTCAGGATCAGCAGGTATGTACCTTTCTCAATTCCTGAGAGGTCGATGCGTTTAGAGCTTTCAAAAGGTGTGATTTTTTCAGTTCTCAGCACCTTACCGCTCATATCGGCTATGAACAGTTCATCATATCCCGATTTCTGAAGTTCAATCCGGACAAAATCAGATGCCGGGTTAGGATAGATAAGTGTCGAGATCTTTTTCTGATCAATACCGATGTTGTCGGAAACGGTCACTTCGAATACCGTTTGTACCGAGTCGATACCGTTGTTGACAACACCACCGTTATCCATAACCGTTATAGTGATATTTGCAGTACCCTGGGCACCGGAAACCAGTTTGTAAGAAACGTCACCGGTGTTGCCGGTAATAGTAGCCAGTACTTCACTTATCAGGTCCGGGTTGTCATCGGTAGCATTGATGCTCAGATCCTGTGCAGGTCCGTATGTATCGCCATAGCTGATACCGGCGAGGCTTACCATCTGCTCGGGTGAGTTTACAGGGATGGGTTCCGGATTGGTAACCGGGGCAATGGTCGGTGCGTCGTTTACCGGGGCAATCTGTACAAGGAAATCCTGGTAGTTAGACATGTTACCATTATTGGTAGCCGTACCGCCGTTATCTTCAACCGTAACCCTGACAGTTGATTCACCATAAACATCCTGTCCGGTGGTGAATCCGAGGGTGGCTGTTCCGTCTCCGTTTAGGACCGGGGTAAAACCGGTGATAAGATCAGGATTGTCGGAAGTAGCCGAGAGTGTCAGAGCCTGGTTCCCCTGGTCGCCATCAGTCAGCCCGTAAATGGTAACCTGCATATCACTTTCGTCTTCGAGTCCGTAGAAATCAGCAGGACGGTTCATTGTCGGCGGGTTATTGTATCCGTCGTAGACATCAACCATAAAGCTGACCTGTTTCTCATTGAAGCCGAAGCCGGTGCCGTCATCGGTAAGGGTGAGGGTTATTTTGGCCGCACCTGTCTGGTCCGTTTTCGGCGTAAAGCTTAAGGTAGCTTTGCCATCAGTAACATCACTAATGGTGATATTATCAATCAGATCAGTGTTATCACTTTCAGCAACAATAGCCAGTGTTTGTGTACCATTATCACCGTCAGAAACTCCGGTCAGATCAACACTCTGCTGGCCCGGGTTCATCTGGAGCATCATATCATTCGGCGTGTCAACAGTTGGTGCGCTGTTACCTTCGGCTACAAGAGTGGTTACGGTCCGTCCCTGGAAGATCACCTGGTCACCTACTGTCCCTAAGTCTTTGAGCTCCTCGAACAGGGAGGTACGGTAAGCTTCGAACTGAGTCGGAATACCGTTACCGGCAACTGTAGCACTGACAGCGTCAGCTCCCAGGTTGACTGCCACGATAGACAGTCTTCCATTAGCTTCGTCGATGAAAGCACTGGTCAGAAGGCTGCTGTTATCGGAGTTGGCATCAATGCGGTAAGCTCCCGGCTTAACAAAGCGTGCGTAGTTAGCCGTAGCATAGAGCATCTTGGTTGGGCGGCCCTGTTTTACTTCCTGGCCGTCGAAACTCCACTGTGTCCAGAGGTTGTTGTTACCATAAACCAAACCACCGTAAATAGCTGCTGCCATCCACATAGCGTCGTCGAAAGTCTGGTATTCCTTGTAGGTTTCAGTCATCCAGAGTTCTTTCGGATAATCACCCTGCTGCGCGTAATCGTACATATCCTGCCATGCCGTGAAGTCGGGGGTTCCGGCGCCAATACCATCGGAAGCATAACCGTGTACGGCGATAATATCGCAATACTTGTCGGCTTCAGGATTGGCCTGGATGGCGTCCATGTAATCCTTCATGGAATAATGGTTCTGCGGGAATACCTGTTCAGGCATGTAGAGTTTGGTCTTAATACCTTCTTTTTCGAAACGCTTGGCTACGTGTACAATCTGTTCCGCAAAATGAACGGGATCGAGAACAGCTGACGGATAAGGTTCACAGAAAGCAGGCTCATTCTGAAGGCCGATAGCGTATATATCAATACCGGCTTCTTCCTTAAACATGGTAACAGCTGCTACCAGGTATTCAGCAAATTCATCATAATATGTCTTAAGCAGTTTGTTATCGGTTACTTCATAAGCAGGGGTACCGCCACCGCTGAAGCTCTCGTCGAGGTTACCTTTCATCCAGGCCGGCGGGCTCCATGAAGTAAGTATGAAGGTCTCAACGCCTCTTTCTTTAAGATCCCTGAAATAATCGAAATTATAGGCATTATAGTTCAGACCTGCCCTGTTGAGAGTAAAGGGATCATCATTATCGTTAACCGGTTCAATTTGGTTAGATATTATACCAATACGCATAGCCGAACCTCCCATCAGGTCGGTATAGAAATCGGAGAACTTGGGTTCGTTCATGTATGTACCAAAACCGCGTATGACCTGGTGCGTGTTAGCCATATCCAGGTTAATGGTATTGCCCTGGGCAGCATCGGTCGACAAAGATGTAACCACGAAACTCATTTCTTTATCGAGAGAACCGGCAGCTGAAACAACAACAGTTATGGTGGTGTTACCCGTACCGTTTGGCGTAAAGGTTAACGTCGCTGTGCTGTCGGCTTGTACGGCAGACGCAGAAGCATCGGAAATAAAATTGGTATTTGAACTGGTAACCGTCAGTGTCGGTGTTACAGAACCATCATTACCGTCGGTAATGCCGGTAAGTGTGAGTTGTTGTGCTCCTGCCCCGTCGTAAAATGAAACGTTCATGTGGTTGTCGATGGTAGCCACAGGTTCAACCTGAGGTAATTCAGCCTGATCACCAAGACGAACATTCCTGATCAGATACGATCCGGTGTAATTTGCAGGCGTTGGCCAACTCGATACAGCATTATGCATATCCATCAATACACGTCGGATACGTTTGTTGTCAATAGGAGCAGCAGTTCCATTATTTATCCAATCAAGATCACCGCTGAAATCGAAGAATATTTTATTCCATTTTTGTGAACTTGCCCATTGACTTTTGTCACGGTTGGTAAGCTCATTCCTGTTTCCGTTGCTATCGTAAAACCAGACCCAGTGCAGGGTACTGTCATCGAGGGGATAGATTTCCATCGACATGTAGGGGTTTTCCGACATATCAAGCTCTATGCCGTAAGTGCTGAAGATACCAATGTTTATGCCATCCCAGTAGAACTTATCATTGCAGTCTACACGCAGACAGTTATAACTTCCCGAGTCAACGGAAGTAAAGGTAAAGATATTTGAATTACCTGACCATTCATCTGTAGTACTCAGATCAGAAACAAATCCTGTAACGGCCTGTGGGGCAATGTCTACAGGTATGTAAAGCATGGTGGTTGCATTACCATTGTTATTGGCATTGCCACCATCATCGGTCAGTGTCACAAGAAGTGTATCAAGACCAATGGCACCTTCGACGGCATTAAACGTTATTGTGCCGTTCGGATCACCGGTAGTATAATTCAACGTAATGTTGCCATCCGCAACAAGACTCTGATTGGTACTGGCAACAGTAACGGCCACATTCTGGGTTTCACCTTCGCCGCCGGTAATACCGGTAAGCGGAATGTCGTAAGATATGCTGCTATTATTAAATGCAGTAACCTTAGCCACCTGCTCTACCGTGGGCGGGTAGTTGTATTCATCGTAGGCTGACAGTTTAAAGGTCCTGGAAAACGTATTGTTTTCCGAACCGTGATCGTCAAGTGTAACGGTGACGGTTACATCCTGGCCGGCGGCTGCGGGTGTAAAAGAAATATCACCATAAGGCTGATCACTTGTGTAGTTAACATTGAAATCGCCATCAGCAACAACAGACTGGTCTGATGAGGTTACGGTAAAGGCCAGATTTTGCTCTATAGTAGCATCACCATCAGCAATGCCTGAAAGCGGAACGTCTATTTTCGTTCCTACTTTGGTTGACACGTCTTTCAGTGCATCAAATTCAGGGGGCATATTACTTGTAACATTCACGCTGAATGTTTGCGCATAGTCCGCGTAACCATCGGTACCTTTAGCCACAACACTCAGATCTTCAGAACCTGAAACACCATCAGCACAATCAAAGGTAATGGCTGCATTGCCATTATAAATTCCCGAAACACGGATATTCTGTATAAGGGTACCACCACCGCTGACTTCAATGTCGTTTGCATTTTTAAGATCTTCAACGAGAACCTTGTGGCCCTTTGTTCCCTGGTAATAAACCTGGTCCTGGATAACTCCCATGCCAGCCTTTTTAGTGGCCTGGTCACCAACACTAAGTTCATCTATGTATACCTTACCGGTGAAGTTAATGACTTCCTGGGCTACATTAAACCTGAGCCTGTTAATTTTCTCAAACCTGACAAAACCCGGATCGGGATACTCGAGGGTAAAATCAACAAAACCATCCTTTGGCCTTAACCTGACCTTGGTATAAACTTCATTTCCACCGGTAACGAGCGCCACAGATACCACGCAGGGCTTATCGGCTCTCATCCTGAGGTTAACAATAGGATTGGAGGTAATATCAAGCGCTCCGTCCCTGAAATAGAAATCCTGATACTGATCAGGTGTTGATTTACTTACATCCATCGTCACCACTCCGTCGACCTGCGAGATATTGTAATAGCTCGATTCCAGCCAGTTATCACTGACCGGGCCGGTGAAGTCGTCAAGGAAACCTGTCTGGGCGTGTACACCCCAGAACCCGGTTGCCATCACCAAAAATAGTAGTATAAATCTTTTCATAATTAGTAATTGGTATTAGTTAAAAAACAGTTTACAATATATGTATATTTATGTATACTTATCTCCTTATCATTATCTTTCTCAGCAAATATCCTGAATTGGCAGTATATAATTTCAAAACATACATGCCGTTTTGGATGTTCGTTACTGGAACAATAATTTCTGTTGAATGGACCCCGGGAACATTTTTACCCTCGAAAACTTTCCGGCCGGAGAGGTCATACAATGCAACGTCTGTTACCCTGTCACCGGCTGCTGCAATATGTATTATATCACCTGCAGGATTCGGATAGACCTCTACGTGGGCAGCCCCCGAAATGACACCTGCCGTTTCTTCTATATTCACCGGAATAACAATGTGAGTCAGGTTGTTACCTCCCAGTTCGGTCCCGAAGTTATCACTGATAATAAGGTCGAGGGTATCGTGACCTGCTGACTTGGTGGCAAAGATCATCTGCGCGGTATCACTGCCTTGTTCATATTTCACCTGGCGCGAAACACACAATCCCTGCCTGGAGGAAAGTGAGAACTTAATCACTTCACGACCGTCATTGGTGTTGCCATCGGTGATGCCGGTTAGCTTAATATGCTGGAGATCACTAAAGGGTGCTAACGTCATTGCTCCGACCGGGTCAATACCCGGAGGCTGGTTCACATACGGAATGACCTTAACATGAATAGTACGGCTGCTGACCGCGTTGAAGGCACCATTTTCGGCCGGGGTAGTTTCCCTGGCCTCTACCACCAGGTCAGTCTCTCCATACAACAACGGATCAGGTGTAAACCGCACTACGGCAGAGTCATTGGCTTCGAAGCGTTCAACCGATGAACCGGATATCAACGACGGATCCGAAAAGCGTGCAGTTACATCAGTCAGATTACTCACATGGTCACCTCCGTTGGTGATATTGGTTACAGATACCTCAGCCATTCCATGATCAGATATCAGAACAGTATCGTTATAAGCGACCTCCAGTGTAGGTGCTTTATTCACTGTATTAGCAACAATGGTGGTAATGGATTTGGCGGGA
>DASQZK010000581.1:0-3362 GCA_035638735.1 Bacteroidales bacterium | reverse complement strand
TGACATTGCTGTTTTTCTTTCCCAGTACAGTGTTGACCGTCCTGAGACACGTGAAGAAAGACAAGAGCGTTATCTTCGTGGAGCCTGGGATGGCGTTATGACTGTTCCTCCGGGAAAGCATGGCTACCATGCAAAATACCGGGGCCAGATAAGGAATGTTGTGTTCAATAACATAAGCGTGAACGGTTATCTTCCATTTTCGGTTATAAATGGTTTCGATAAAGAACACCAGGTGAAAAATGTGGTCATTAACGGAATAAAGGTCTGTGGCAAAGACGTAAAAAACGAAGATGAATTAAAGCTTCACACAGAATTTGCCGACGGAGTGGTGGTGAAGTAAACACCGGATTGCAATTTTACGTTTGTTTAAATGTGTACGCAAAGAGACGAGTGTCGTTTGCCGCAGGAACATGCCGTGCGGCACGTCCCTGCGACAAATGACACTCTTCTCTTACCAGGTATGTTTGTATAGTATTCACAAGCACCCCAAAAAAGCAAGCAGGGGTGTAAAATTTTACACCCCTGCATTTTTCAGATCGAATTTTCCGTAGCTAACTATACATAACCCTCAATTAATAGCCAGGATTCTGTCCGCTTGCCAGCATTTTAGGATTATTATCCATTTCGTTAACCGGTATTGGCATAAGCAGATGTGTTGGTGTTTCAAAACCCCAAATGTCGTCGAGGTAATCGGCAGGGAAGCCGAAATCTTCTTTCGTCCATGTCGACAGATCAATATAACCTGCAGCGTTCCAGCGTTTCAGGTCAAACCACCTGATGCCTTCTTCACCGGCCAGTTCCCTGAGGCGCTCATCCATGATGTCCTGCATGGTTACTGCCGTCAGATCGAGAGGTGCGGCAGCTTCGGTACCGTCGGTCGTAGAGAACCGGGCCCTGTCCCTGATATCATTGACCTGGGTCAATGCTTTATCGGGGCTGTTGGTTTCCAGATAGGCCTCGGCGGCCAGCAGTTTCACGTCGGCCAGGCGGAGGATCCTTGTGTTATTGGCTGAGTTGATACCTCCCAGTCCAACGGGGAAGTTCCGTTCGCCGTTGACATACTTCACCATTTTAAAGCCGCCGTTGAAGCTCCATGCTCCGTCCTCGGTAGCCTGGAATGTTTCCGGAAGTCGCGGGTCGTTTGGATCGAAAGCATTGATGAGTTTCAGGCTTGGTGCAACCAAAGCGCCCTGGTTGGTCCAGCTGTTATCGAAATGCTGGTAGAACGCGCCCATTGAACCGGTAACCCCGACAAAGTCATTATCAAGCCAGGGGTTCTCCTGGGCGGGTTTTTCACTGGCCTGGAATTCGAACAGCGATTCGGAGTTGTTTTCATACCTGTAGTCGAAATTCTCTCCGAATTGGGTGACCAGTTGCCTGTCCGACGAGATCATTTCAAAATAGCTGATGGCCTTTCCGTAATCGGCGGCATCGCCACCTTTATAGCAGGCGCGGACGACGTAGAATTTCACGAGCATACCCAGGGCTCCGTCATGGAAAGCCCTTCCTGTTTCGCTCAGTGGCCAGCTGTCGGGCAGCAGCTTCTCAGCATTTTCCATATCAACAATGGCGGAGTCGAGCATAGCCATGCCTTCCGAAGGTGGCGTATAGAGTTTGTCGCTAAGGCCAACAACCCTGTCGGTCACGACAGGTGCTTTGCCCCACCAGCTCCATAATTTATAGAATGCCCATCCGCGGATGAAATACATTTCACCCCGGTTATAATCGATCATATCGGTATCGGTATAAACATTCTTGTTCTCATCGATCTTCTGCAACATGGTATTTGCGCGGTTAATCAGCTGGTAAAGACGGTTCCAGATATAGTTGATGTCACCGTCACTGCCGGCCAGTCCTTTAAAATCGTCCATGGTCCTGGCGTTGTTCGACCTGAGATCGTCGCCCGGAAGGAGCCACAACTTATGAGGAGGATTGTTGGCGTTGTAAGTATACAGGTCGGTAATTTTGGCATAAACAGCCCGCATGCCCCTTTGCATGCGACTCTGGTCTGAAAAATATTCAGACTCCAGTTCAGCTGTTGGTTTTACATCCAGATTCTTATCGCATGCATTTAAAAATGACAATGCAAACATGATTCCGAATAAGATTGTGAATTTATATTGCTTCATAATTGTCAGAATTAATTAGTTTCAAATTAAAACCTTGCTGAAAGGCCAATAGTAAATACTCTTGGAACGGGGCTGTAATCGTTCTCAGGATCAAGTCCATCCCACTGTGTGATGACAAAGGCGTTCGACACCGAACCATATACCCTCAGGCTCTGGAGCGGATTGTTCAATTTGTTCATCAGTGAGGGCGGGATACTGTAACCGATCTGTGCATTCCCGAGTCTGAGGTATGCTGCACTTTCAACATACCTTGAAGAATATCTTGCGTTATGGTTTGGATCGCCGACAATGGCCCTCGGCATGGTCGTGGAGTGATTCTGGTCTGTCCAGGCATCGAGAACTGTAGTACGCATGTTATTACCACGTGTCCCCAGGTTCTCGAGCGAAGCCCTGGCTGAATTGTATTTCATCACATCGCCCACACCCTGGAAGAAGGCTGAAAAGTCAAACCCTTTCCAGTTGGCGCCGAAATGGAAACCGTAAAAGAATCCGGGAATGGTTTTACCGAGGTAGGTCCGGTCAAAGTCATTCACCACACTATCGGGCATCGGGGTATAGAACTCGTAACCAAGGTCAGGATTTGGGGCTCCGTTCACATCTTTGAAATACATATCGCCGGGTTGGTACGACTGGCTAATGGTGAGGTCGGAGTGAGACAGTTGCCACTGGTCGATTTCTGCCTGGGTCTGGAAGATACCATCAAGTTCATAACCGTAAATGTAATGAATGGGATAGCCCGTTTCAATACGCTGGTCGTTTGTGCCAAACGGGATATTATTGTACGTACTCAAGACTTCATTATGGACAGTGGTAAGGTTTCCGCCAACATTGAAGCTGAAATTGCCAATCGATTTCTGAAATTCAATGGTGGTTTCAAAACCATTGTTTTTCACTTTGGCGATGTTGGCCACCGGGTTGTTTTTACTTCCCACACTGGGAGGAATAGAGGTTTCCTGGAGGATACCGTCGGTGGTTTTATCGTAGTATTCAAGTGAGAAACTTAGGTTTGTGAAAAGCACAGCGTCGAAACCGATGTTGGTTGTACTGGTTTTTTCCCATTTCAGATCCGGGTTCGGGAAGGAGAACATGGCGGCACCGGTCTCGAAGATGCCGAGTCCGACGGGCGAACTGCCATAATAGGAACCAAACGCGTAACTCGGGTTAGGCGAAATAGTTGACACGTAAGCCATATTCCGTACCTCCTGGTTACCAAGTTGTCCCCAGCCGGCTCTT
>DASQZK010000580.1:0-2815 GCA_035638735.1 Bacteroidales bacterium | reverse complement strand
ATGGGCCGTGCCGACAGTCCGGTCCGAAAAGTCCTCGATTACGCTTCGGAGAACTTTGCCGCAGATTTGCCCGTCGTCTACATCCAGACGGTCATGGCCAGAGAAGATGATGAAATGAGGATGCGTGGACTTTACATTGGCAGCGACACTGAATGTTTCCGGAAAGCTGCTGAATTATCCCTAAAAGTAAACTTCCGTTTGCTTGATGAGCCCCTGAAAAAAGTGGTTGTACATCTCAACCCGGAGGAATTCAGGAGCACCTGGCTGGGCAATAAGAGTATTTACCGGACGCGGATGGCTATTGCCGATGGAGGGGAACTGATCGTCCTGGCACCAGGTCTCCGTGAATTCGGTGAAGACCGGCAGATTGATGCCCTGATCCGGAAGTACGGATATTTGAACACTCCGGATATTCTCAGGCTTACCATTGAAAATGAAGATCTTGCGGCTAACCTGAGTGCTGCGGCACACCTGATCCACGGATCCCCGGAAGGTCGGTTTAAAGTGACCTATTGCCCGGGTGTGCTTTCAAGGGAAGAGATAGAAAGGGTTAACTATGGTTATGCTCCGCTGGAGGATATGCTGAAAATCTATAACCCGGAGAAACTGCATGATGGTTTCAATATCATGCCCGACGGGGAAGAGATATTCTATATCTCGAATCCTGCACTTGGACTGTGGGCACATAAAGATAAGTTTTAGCGTGAAAAAGATAAAGATCATAGCAGATGATAAGATTCCGTTCCTGGAAGGCGTCTTCGAGAACGTGGCAGATATTAGGTATTACCCGGCGAAGGACATAGACAAAGATAAGGTACGCGATGCTGATGCCCTCATTATCCGTACCAGGACGCATTGTAACCGTGAACTTCTCAAAGGGTCTTCGGTGAAGTTTATTGCTTCGGCCACCATTGGATATGATCATATTGATACGGCGTATTGCCGGGAAAAAGGGATTCAATGGACCAATGCGCCGGGCTGCAATGCTGCTTCGGTAGAACAGTATGTGGTATCGGTATTGCTGAACCTGGCCCTGACACACGGATTTGACCTGAAAACCAAAACGCTGGGTGTTGTAGGTGTCGGGAATGTCGGCTCTAAAGTAGCCGGGGCCGCCGGAATCCTGGGGATGCGTGTGTTACTCAACGATCCGCCCAGGGCCAGGGAGGAAGGTAGTACCGGATTCGTTACCTTTGATACCATCGTGGCACAATCAGATATTGTCACCTTCCATGTGCCTCTGAACAGGGGAGGTGAGGATAACACATTCCATCTGGCAGACGAACGTTTTTTTGGCCGGCTGAACGCCGGCATTTATCTCATTAATACCTCCAGGGGCGAGGTTGTTGATGGCAATGCCCTGGCACTGGCCATACGAAACGGAAGGATACAGGCAGCCTGTCTGGATGTGTGGGAACATGAACCGGGCATTTCTCCTGAACTGCTCGATATGGTTGACCTGGCGACTCCCCATATTGCCGGTTACTCCCTCGATGGAAAAGCAAATGGGACCACCATGAGCGTACGGGCTGTCTCGGCATTTTTTGATCTCGGACTGGACAACTGGTCGCCCGGTGACATACCTGTCCCAAGGGAGAGCATGTCACTGGTTATTGACTGTACCGGGATGAATGAAACAGAAATTCTGACTGAAGTCTACCACGCGTCATACGATGTAAAGTCGGATGACGAGGCTCTTCGTAAGGACGTCAGCAGGTTCGAGTACCTGCGGGGAAATTACCCGGTACGCAGGGAACCTCCGGCATGGTCGGTCAGGCTGATAAACAATCCATACGACAACCTTCCTGGTATATTTGAACAGCTGGGCTTTTCGGTACTTGAAACATCATGTTTTTGTTAAGGCATAAAACTCTTGTCGGACCGGTTTTGTTTTTTCACAAAAACAGACCTATCCACTTAGTTACAAACAGAATCCTCCCGAAAACCGGGAATCAACGAAAATAAATTTATGAACTTATGAAACAGTTAGCAGACATTGGACTTATCGGATTAGCCGTAATGGGCGAAAATCTTGTTCTTAACATGGAAAATAATGGTTATACCGTAGCCGTATATAACCGTACCGTGGAGAAAGTTGATAAATTCATCAACGGCAGGGGAAAGGATAAAAACTTCATCGGGGCACACAGCATTGAAAATTTTGTTGCTTCACTCGAACGGCCCAGGAAGGTCATGATCCTTGTAAAGGCAGGTAAACCGGTTGACAGCATCATTGAGCAACTCATTCCCCACCTTGAGAAGGGGGATATCATTATTGACGGCGGTAACTCCAATTTCCACGATACCATGCGCCGTACAGAATATGTAGAAAACCTGGGTTTGCTTTATATCGGCACCGGGGTGTCGGGCGGCGAGGAGGGTGCGCTGAATGGTCCTTCTATTATGCCCGGCGGATCGCCTGCGGCGTGGGAGCATGTGAAACCTGTCTTTCAGGATATTGCGGCCAAAGCTGATGGCGTTCCCTGTTGCGACTGGGTTGGTGAAAACGGGGCCGGGCATTTTGTGAAAATGGTCCATAACGGCATTGAGTATGGCGATATGCAACTTATTTCGGAAGCTTATTTCATCATGAAGAAACTGCTTAAAATGAGCACTGATGAAATGCATGATGTGTTCGATGAATGGAATAAAGGGGATCTCGACAGTTATCTTATCGAGATCACGCGCGATATCCTGGACTTTAAACAGGACGGAGAACCTCTCGTGGAAAAGATCCTTGATACAGCCGGACAAAAAGGTACGGGTAAGTGGACAGGCATTGCCGCACTGGATATAGGTGTACCACTGACTCTCA
>DASQZK010000579.1:0-3444 GCA_035638735.1 Bacteroidales bacterium | reverse complement strand
GAAAAAACGGAACGGATATTTCAGTCATATTTTAGAGAGATCGCCGGTTTTAACCTGGATGCCTTCCAGCTTTGCCAGACAACCGTAATGAAAGCCAGGGCCAGACACATATTTATCATAGGAAAGCTCATCCTGTATATATATAAAGATGAGAAATGCAGCCGTCAGACCTGTAGCCAGTCCAAACAGATTAATGACGGAATAAAACAAGTCACGCGAAAAGGACCGGAATAGTGTGGTCAGATAGTTTTTTAGTAGTGACATAAGGGTATACGGTTAAACAGCTTTACGGATATTTTCTGTTACAATACGGCCATCAAATAACTGGACAACACGGCTGGCCTTTTCAGCATCTTCGGGCGAGTGGGTAACCATAATCACTGTCGTTCCTTCGTTGTTTAATTCCTTGAGCAGGTTCATAACCTCTTTACCATTATCAGAATCAAGGTTGCCGGTAGGCTCGTCAGCTAGTATAAGCAAAGGCCGGGTGACAACGGCTCGCGCAATGGCGACTCTTTGCTGTTGTCCTCCCGATAACTGCTGCGGAAAATGATTCATTCGATGGCTCATATTCAGGCGTGCGAGCGCTTCGGTAACCTTCTTTTTTCTTTCTGAACCCCCCTGCCCCATATAAACCAGGGGAAGCTCTACATTCTGATATACCGTAAGGTCGTCAATAAGATTGAAACTCTGGAAAACGAAGCCGATGTTTCCTTTTCGCATTTTTGTCCTGTCGCGCTCCCCAAGTCCCGATATCTCATCCCCACGGAATACCATTGAGCCGGATGTCGGATTGTCGAGTAGGCCCAGGAGATTTAGCAGGGTAGATTTCCCGCATCCCGAAGGACCCATGATGGCAACAAATTCTCCCGCGCCGACATAAAAATTGATATCATGAAGTGCGGTGGTTTCTATTTCTTCAGTCTGAAATATTTTCGACAAATGACTTGTTTCGATCATGGCCGAGGTGTTTTTGTTTTCAATAAGACGAATGACTTTAGGATTAGTTACAACCATAATGGTATTGTAGTAATGTATATGTCGAGCGCATTGATACTTTTGTTGCAGATTCGGCCGGCCGGGGTACTTCCACACGAGCGATCTGGTAGTGTCCCCTCTTTATTATGAAAAAATTTGGGAGATAAAAATATTTTATCTAATTTTGTCTGCAGCTATAAGTGATTGTAAATCAGTGCTCAGGACAGATTTTTAATTAGAAAGCCTTTCTGGATTTGTCAACAGATTTGCAGTGGTTTCATAATTTGATAACTTGGAGCGAGAATTCTCTCTAATCCCGCAAAACAGGAATGTCAAAACTGATTTTTTTTGTCGATGACGACCGGATGATACTTAACTTACTGGAGTATACCCTCAACATTAGGGAGGATTGTGATGTAAAGACGTTTTATTCCGGGGAGGAATGTATCCGAAATCTGGAGATGAATCCGGACCTTGTAGTTTTGGATCATGTTTTCAAAGGGGCCGGGGATGATCCGATGAATGGGTTACAGACGCTTGAGGAGATAAGAAAACGGGATCGTGATGTGCCGGTAGTCATTCTTACAAGCCTGGAAGACGATGGCCTGGCCGAAAAATTTATCCGTCGCGGAGCGACCAAATTTATACCTAAAAACGACTTTTTCATCGATGCTCTTATGGAAACAATTGACAATGAATTGTGATTTGTTTCTAAAGGTTTAGGTTAAATTTCTTTTTTTTATTCCAATATTAATACATACTTTTGCACGACTAAAAATTTGGCGTTGTGAGTTTGATGGATCATTATGCTCTTCCCATCCATGGATTAAAGGAGGGCAAGCATGAATACGAGTTTGAGGCTGACGCACAGTTTTTTGAGTATTTTGAAAATGCTGATATTACCGGGGGAGATCTGAAAATTACGTTGATACTCGATAAGAAATCGCAGTTTATGCAGCTTGATTTTCATATCAACGGGTATATCAGGACGATATGTGACAGGTGCCTGGATGATTTTGATTATCCGGTGAACATTCACGAACAGCTGTTCGTTCGCTTTGGAGAAGATGCCGGAGAGATATCCGACAATGTGATCGTCATTCCAAGGGAAGAGAGCCGGCTGAATGTTGCACAATTCATATATGAATATTCAGCGCTGGCGCTACCTGTAGGAAAGACGCACCCTGATACGGCCAAAGGGCAGCCGGGTTGTAACCCTGAAATGATTGAAAAATTAAATGAGCATATACGCCATCCCGAAGAGGGGACGGACCCCAGGTGGGATGCATTAAAAAATTTAAATAAAAAAAACGAATAGAGATGGCACATCCGAAAAGAAAAATCTCCAAAACCAGGAGAGATAAAAGAAGGACCCACTACAAGGCTGAAGCACCTACATTGTCTACCTGTCCTACCACCGGTACTGTGCATAAAAGACACAGGGCTTATTATGTGGACGGAAACCTCTACTACAAAGGTAAACTGGTTATTGACAAGGAAGCCGACCTGGTATAAATGGGCCGGGAATAATCCCATATAAGATGCGTATTGGTATAGATATCATGGGCGGGGATTTCGCACCAGAAGCAGCCGTTTTGGGCAGCTTTCTGGCCCGTCAAAATATACCTGAAGACACTGAACTCGTATTGTTTGGAGACAAAGAATCCATTATCCGGATAGCAGAGGATAATGGATTTGATGTTAGTAGGGTATCCATTGTGAGCACGACTGAGGTGATCCTGATGTGCGATCACCCTTATAAATCATTTATTGCGAAAAAAGACTCAAGTATCGTCGTAGCCTTTAAGGCATTGAGGTACGGAGATATAGACGCACTTTGCAGCGCCGGGAATACCGGGGCTATGATGATTGGGGCCACCCAGGTGATCAACTCTATTCCGGGCATTATCCGTCCGGCCATCGCTGCCAACCTTCCAAATATCAGTGGCCAGTCGACCCTGCTTCTCGATGTTGGCATCAACCCAGACAGTAAACCGGATGTCCTTTCCCAATATGGTATACTGGGAAAAGCATATTCATTGAGCGTTAATAAAGTCGACGATCCCCGTATCGGACTGGTAAACATCGGTTCTGAGGAGGAAAAGGGGAACCTGGTAGCCAAGTCGGCCTACCAGCTTATGAAAGATTCCAAAGACTTTAACTTTATCGGAAACGTGGAAGCGAGCGAATTCTTTATAGATCCCCGTGCCGATGCGCTGGTATGCGACGGTTTCATTGGAAATATTATACTCAAGGAAGCGGAAGGCTTCTATAAATTGTTAAAAAGCAGGAAAATAAATGATGATTTTTTCGAGTTTTTTAATTTTGAAAATTTTGGTGGCACTCCCATCCTTGGCATTAACAAACCGGTTGTGGTAGGTCATGGTGTTTCAAATGACACTGCTATAAAGAATATGATCCTTCATACATGGGATGTATTAAGGAATGACCTTATTAGTAATATTA
>DASQZK010000578.1:0-2025 GCA_035638735.1 Bacteroidales bacterium | reverse complement strand
AATTCTCCCAAACAGGCAGGGCATTGATGCCCGCTTCACTTCTGAATGGCCGTACCTTCCGGTAAGCCGTGTAGGGCTCCTGTCCGTGCCATACACCCCAGTAGTGGTCATCACCCATGTACGGGGAAGCCCGGTGGAATTCCCTTTCCGGATCAAGCCGGGACAATAGATTGGCCAGGGAATCGATCACTGCTTTACTGCCCTGGTCATCGGGATCAAACTCATTGCCACCACACCAGAACGTAAGGCTCGGATGGTTTCTGATCCGCAGGATAGCCGATTCAGCACCTTCGAGAAAATTTTCCCGGTCGATGTGTGAAAAGTTTCGGTTGCTTAAGAATTCCTGCCAGTTGAGAATGCCGTACTCGTCGCAAAGATCATAGAAATCGTCTGTTTCGTATAAACCGCCGCCCCACACACGTATGAGATTAAAATGGGCATTCTTAAAAAGTGTCAACAACCGGTCATACCGGCTGCGGTCGAGTCGCAGCAACTGGTCAACAGGAATCCAGTTTCCGCCCTTGGCAAACATTTTTTTGCCGTTTATCTGAAAAGTCCAGGGATAGGAACCTACGGCCTTGCCCATGCTGTATTGATTACCCAGTCCTTCCTGATTTTTCATGTTTTCAATGAATGAAGCCTTGTTCTCATTGTCTACCAACTTGATCTCCCGGATGCCAAACTGGGTGGAATTGAAGTCAGACTGTGTCTGATTAACTGATACCGCAGTATTTAATAGATATAGATTTTGCTCACCCATGCCATTGGGCCACCATAGCTTTGGCTTTTTAACATTTACGGAAAAATGTACAACGCGGCTTTCACCTGCGGCGAGGTCAACAGATTGTTTGAATGTTGCAGCTTCTTTTTTCGTGTCTTTTTCAACAACTGAACCGGCAACAACTGCCGAAACAGGCTTTCCCGAAAGATTACGAACCTGCACCTGCACGTCACACACGGCTTTTTTGGGTGAAGGGATGGTAGTGCGGATGGCCGGATGATTCACCCTTACTTCACCTGTTGCAAGCAGTTTAACCGGTTTCCAGATGCCAATATTCACCCCGTGTGGACCCCAGTCCCAGCCATACATACACTGTGCAATTGAATATAACTGATCGCGTTGTGTGAACCAGGTAAGGTTATCCTTCATGGTGCTTGACCAGGCATCAGCAGGTGCTTCCAGCCTTACAGCAATCTTATTCTCCCCTCCGTAGTTCAGTAAACGGGTTACATCAAACGAACGGGGATTTAACATTCCTTTGAGGTTTCCGGCAGGCTTGCCGTTGACCCAACACTCGCCTTTGAATAAAATACCTTCAAACACCAGGTCGATGTATTTTCCTTCCAGTTCTTCAGGAACATCGAATGATTTGAAGAACCACCACTCTTTCTGTTCGGTCCAGAGTGATTTTTCATTGTCGAATCCAACATAAGGATCCGGGATTTGTCCTGCTTCGAGCAGTGCGGTTCGGGCTGTTCCCGGAACCTGGCAGGGAATCCCTTCTGCAGGTTCGTTTTCCGGAAGGTAAATCTTTTTTTCGGTTCCCATGGATCGGGTATAATCTTTCATCATCCAGGTACCATTGAGGTCGATAGATGTTGCCTGTGACTGGCCTTTTGAGGAGCCTGCAGACTGGCCCATTGCCTGGTCTGAATTTGCAAATGGCAGAAGGAAAGAACCCATAACCAGGAATTGGATTAATGATGATTTAACATTTCTTTTCATAGGTAGTAATTTCGTTAGTTGTTGTGGTCAGCTTTCAATAATGCCAATGAAAGTAAGTAATTTCAATGAAAAGTTATTCAATCGTGCATGAAAATCACCGGAGAATGATAAGATAATAATAATTGTGTTTGAAGGTTTGAGCGTTTGATGTTTCAAGTTGTTCCAGGTTGTTCCACAATCCCTAAAAACCAGGAATAATTAACATAACAAAATATCCTGATCTCAGTTCAGCTAATGCTACTTGCCTCACAAATTGATACCCGGATCGAGCCACATCCTGTTTCAGTTGATGATTTTCA
>DASQZK010000577.1:0-4097 GCA_035638735.1 Bacteroidales bacterium | reverse complement strand
AGAGTGTGACGGTGAACGTCACCGGATCGCCCATTAGTACTTTTTGATGATCAGCCTGGATGCGCAGTTCAACGGTTCCGCGCTTCTTGCCGTCGTCGTGGGCGCCATTGAAGAGGTGCAGCCGCGAATTATCATATACAGCTCCCATCTTGGCTGTTTTTCCGTGAGCATCGGGCATGTGACAGTCCTGGCAAACAACGCCTTCAGCATAATATGGTCCATCCTTAAGTTCCAGGTGGGTTGACTTGACCCAGATACCATAAGGATTTTTTTCATTATGGCATATCCCGCAAAACTCGGCCTTGCTGTGCAGGTCGGTGGTCTGGATCTCGTGATTGGGCGACTGCGTATCTCCTTTCCTGGAGGTATACTTCGTCTTGCCAGGATCCATGATGTAGTTATGGTTAAACGGCGTGTCACCTTCATAGGCGGTGATGTTGTGACAAACTTCGCACGAGACCGACTCGTTGGCGCGCGAGTTCTCGTCCGGACGCGGTGGCGGCATGTCGCCGGCAAGATATGCCAGGGGAGTGTGACAACCGTTACATCCGTCGTCAACCCCTTTCATATTTGGATCAACAGCCGCATGAGCCACAGCCAGGTCAAAATATTCAATTTCGTCCCATTTATGTGTATAGGCTTCAGACATCATGGCTTGCGACCATTGCGAAAAGAATCCGTCGTGGCAGGAGCCGCAATAGTCTGGTTTGTCAAAATCAGAGTAAGCATATTTCCCTGCCGGATCACCCTGCCGGATGCCCACAAGTGAAGTCAGGAAAATAAATACGGAAGCAGAAAGAACAAGGTGTTTCAGTTTCATAGAGGATAGAATTTTAGTTAACGATTTAAAGAATAGACCGTCGGGGATGTTTATAATTTACGCAAAGCACATTCCTGATTCAAGTAATTACACGATGAGAGCCGGGTGGAAGTATATGTTTGATCGCATCTTTTGCGGCGTATTCCTCCGCAATAACCATCATTACTACATTTGAGCTATAACCTTCAGCTAAAGCGACAGTCCGGGCAGAAGCTAATTTTTATTAAGACTCATTATAAATACCTGATATAGTGTGGTTTGTAGGTGTGAAGTGTGGAATAATTACTACAGATGGTCGAAAAAAAAGAAAGGGGATGGGAGACGGGAAGTAAATCCTAATACGGATTGTTCTGAAACCGGATTACAAGAAATGTAAACGAAAAACAGGACGATGAAACGTTAATTACAAGGAAACAGGAAAGATAGGGCAGCTTAAATCTGAGAGGTTTTGACCTCCTCACACCAATCCGCCTAAATTCCTCTCGGCAGCTGCCAGCACGGAACGGGTGGACACCTGGTACGGGCATGCGCCCTCGCAATGACCTTCACAGTTGCCGCATACCTCGTGGGGTTTTTTACCGGGCAGGGTGGCGAATTTTTCCATGGCTTCCCGTTGACGGCCTTTCACGTTGAAGTAGTAGTTGTAACGCATGATATAGCCCACGGGCATTTTATGTGGGCATACCACCTCGCAGGCGCTGCAACCGATGCGGCAGTTCAGCCTGCCGAAACTTTCATCGTAATTGGCAAGGAGGGCCATATTTTTATCTTCCAGTTCAGATCCCGACATTTTTAACATGACTTCGATGTCGGTGAAACTGTTAAAGGCCCACAGAACAGAGTGAGCCCGCTTATCGGAAAGGACAAACGTCATGGCGGCTTCCATGAGTTCTTCTTCATTTATGATCCCGTAATCTTTAAAGAATGACTTGCCCTCTTCGGTCATGGCTTTGAACTTATCATAGAATTTTTGAGTACTTTCCGGGACCTCCTTACCGGCAGCCTTCGATGTCTGAATACGGTCGTCCATCATCAGATACAACTGCACGGGATTGGATTTAATGATCTGTGTCCCGATATTGTGCTTTTCACAGGCTTCAAGCACTTTGCCGGCCATGCCGGCATTGAAGAAGTTATAGGCCATCTGGATCACATCGAAGCGGCTGTCGTCAACAGCGGTCATCAGGATTTTCTCCAGGCTTTCTTCAGGATTAACCAGGTGATTGTTTCCATGACAGGATACGCCCACATAGCGCACTTTTCCTTCTTTCTTTAACTTTTTCATGGCGGCATGAAAAGACTTGTCTTTTATGATCCTTGAATTTTCAGCACTGTGGATCATCATGCAGTCTATATAATCCGTTTCCAGTCTTTCAATAGACGCGTAACAACGTTCCACGACATCTTTCTTTGAACCGAAGTCTTTTTCGGCGTACAATTTCGAGTTGATGAATAACTTCGAACGGTCATAATCCTTGATGGCTTTGGCAATGAGTTTCTCATTATTTCCGTTTCCGTATGCTTCACCTGTATCAATAACGTTCACCCCGGCATCGAGTAATGCACGGAGCACGGCTTCGCTGGAGGGAGCACCACTGCCAAAATCGGATACTTTAAACCCTGTTCTGCCAAGCATTTTGTATCTCTTTATAGCCGTCTTTTCACTGCCCGGCCCCATGTTCAGGCCTGTATTGGCGGCCACCGGCAGGCCGAAAAGTCCGAGAGCGGAATTCCTGAGGAAATTCCGGCGGTTTGTAATGCCCATATTCGTGGAAGTTTTGGTTTGTGTTGAGCTACAGAATCGTTTTATCCCCAATAATACAAAACAAATAGGGAAAATTACTAACAATATAAACTGTTATATGATAGATTAGCCGGAAACAGGAACGATTCCCGGGTGCATCAAAGGATCGTCTTTTCCTTTTATCATCATTTCACTATCAGCTTAACCGTGTAAATATTACACATTATCTGTATAAATATTACACAGCTTGTCAACTCTGCCGGGAAGAGTACTTTATCATGTGAAAAAGCAGAAAAGTCCGGTGTGAAATTGGTGGTTTTCTTTTCATTTAAATAAACCAAATAGCAGACAGGGGCATCATTGCTGCTTAAAGGGTGTGTTGCTGTATTACATAGGGTCCGGACTATGATTTTTACGAATTAAATTCTGAATGCAGATTATCTGTTAAGGTTTAACTGTTCAGTACAACATGCAGCTCCGGGCATCAGGATTCATGCTGGCGCCATTGCGGGTATGCAATGGCTGGCAGACATCATTGGGACCGGGTTTTCACAATCCTGGCATTCACGAAGTGCTTAGGTGACTCATGGCATTATTAGCCCGGGCATACGTTTGTCCAAGCTTATACTGGTACCAGCTTTCGCCCATCATGGATCGCATCAGGTCATCGAGGTTCGACAGAACGGCCACATTGTAAAATCCCCTGAACCAGTGTGCTGGATGGGGACTTAGCGCACGCTGGTTAATAGCATAGCCACCCTCAAGGTATTTAATATAATGCCAGTATCCGCTGGGCATGAACAGTGTATCACCGGGTTCGAGGATACAGGTCTGGCCCTGAACAAAGCGGAGAGCCGGATACTTGTGGAAGTCGGGATGTTCAACATCGACCGAACTGTGCACATTGAAAGGATAGCGGTACAGAAACCTGGAGTATTTGGGTGAGAACAGCACGACCAGCTTTTTACCCTTAAGCTGGGTAAGGAAAACATTGGCAAAATCCATGTCCTGGTGCATTCTTACTACTGAATCCTTTCCGCCGAAGAACATAAAGGGCAGTTGTTTCAGGTACATCGAAGTAATGGGCGGATAGTCGAAGTCTTTACGCAATTCGGGTTTATGTTTTAGGATATTGAACAGGAATAAACGCAGATCGGATGGTCCCGAAGTAATGGCATCCAGGTAATCACCGAATTTCATTTTCAGTGGAGCTGCCTTGGTTGACCGGTCGGCCTTCTCAGTGCCGGCATCGTATACTCCAACCATTATATTACCCATCTCCTTTTTGAAGTAGTCGATTGTCCATTTGCTGGTAGCCGGATAATCTTTCCATAATCCCCTAAGAATAACAGGCTTCTGCGGGTTCTGGTAGATCGACCGGAACTCGTCATGGCTGATGTTTTCAACAATCGGAACGGGATGTTCAATATTAAGGTCCATGGTTCAATAATTTGCAGGTTATAACTCTTCCTTATTCAGATAAACACAAGGCACAGGTCCTTCCCGGGGTAAACGGCATGAATGCGTTCCTTC